>JAJNPX010000291.1 GCA_021155145.1 Acidisarcina sp.
GTCTGCCTTCGATAGTCGTCCGCCGCTGAGCGAATGTTCTTTTCGACGATGTTGTCGCCGAGCACGACACAGATCGGCTGTCCGTCGGCAAAATGCTCGACCAGGCTCAGGGCCTCGGCGATCCCGCCTTCGCCCTCCTGATAGGAATAGCTCAAACGCTTTAAGCCAAACTCCTTTCCGTTTCCGAGCAGCCTCAAAAAATCTCCCGCCGAACTCCCGCCGGTGACGATCATTATGTCCTCGATCCCCGCGTTGATCAGCGTCTTGATCGGGTAATAGACCATCGGCTCCTTGTAAACCGGCAGCAGATGCTTGTTCGTTATTCGGGTAAGCGGATGGAGGCGTGTGCCCAGCCCGCCCGCGAGAATTACGCCTTTCATAAAAGTCAGTCGATCATTTGGTTGTGCCAGAGTTCGAGCATCAGCAATGCCCAGAGCCGGAAGGCATGATCTCGGCGGCCTTCGATGTGTTCGGCCACATACCTTTGCAGTACTTCCGGTTTGATGATACCCCGCCGAAGCGACTTTTCCGACAGAAGAACCTCACGGAGAAAGTTCTTCATTTCGCCCCGAAACCATGAGCTGATCGGCACCCCGAAACCCATCTTACGGCGATAGACCACCTCCTTGGGGACGAGGCGGGCAGCAAGTTTTTTCAGGAACGACTTTGTCTGGAAATCGGCTGCCTTCATGGTTTCGGGGAGGCTTGCGGCAAACTCGATGACTTTGTGATCGAGAAACGGCGAACGGGCCTCGAGCGAATTCGCCATCGAAGCTATATCCACCTTCACCAACAGATCGTTCGGGAGGTACGTCATCTGATCGACGAACATCGTGGTATCTATCATTCCCGAACCATTCGCGGCCGCGAACCATTGCCTCTGTACGTCGGCGGCGTCAAAGCGGCCGATCTCACGGAGAAACTCGCTCGTATAAAGATCGGTCTTGGAATGGCGGTCAAAGGCAGAACTCCACTGAAAATACCTTTCGACGGTCGGCAAAGAGGCTGCACGCAAAAACCGCTTTCCGTCACGGATGCGGCTGCGTTTCAATTCAGAGGTCGGTATGAGAGATGCGGGAAACTCGAGAAACGGCACGCGGAACGCCCTCGGTATTCGATGATACCTTTCGGCTAACTTCATCGCAGCATAGCGTTCATATCCAGCGAACGATTCGTCACCGCCGTCGCCATTAAGAGCCACGGTCACATGCTTACGCGTTTCGCGAGCGACATAGTATGTCGGGACCGCGGAGGAATCGGCGTATGGCTCGCCGTAGTGGCTCACGAGCGTCGGCAGGATCTCCATCGCATTGGGCTTTACAATAAATTCGTGGTGATCGGCACCGACATGATCGGCGACGGCCCGGGCGTACTTCAACTCGCTGAAGTCTTCATCTTCAAAGCCGATCGAAAAGGTCTTTACGGGTCGGCTCGATTCCTGCGCCATGAGCGCGACAACGGTCGAGGAATCGACGCCGCCCGAAAGAAACGCCCCAAGAGGAACCTCGGAGATCATTCGGAGTTTTGTCGATTCGCGCAGGATCCTGGTCGTTTCGGCCAGGGCTTCCTCTTCGCTGACATCGATCTTTGCCGAGAATGATGGCAGCCAATAGCGGCGGGTCTCGATCTCGCCATCTTTCCATTTCAGCCAATGTCCGGGCTCGAGCTTTCTTATCCCCCTAAACGCCGTAAGAGGAGCCGGAACACAGGAAAACGAGAGATAACAATCGATGGCGTGAGGATCGACCTCGCGGTTGATCGATGGATGCTCAAGCAATGCTGAGAATTCGGACCCGAAGACGAGATCGCCGCCGGGCTGGTGCGAGTACAAAAGCGGCTTTTTCCCGACGCGGTCGCGGGCGAGTAAAAGCGACCGGTCGAAAGTATCCCAGATGGCGATCGCGAACATTCCGCGAAGATGATCCAGGCAGCCGGCGCCGAGATCGTCGTAGAGATGAATGATCGCTTCGGTATCGGAATTCGTATAAAATCTGTGGCCGCGTTTTTGAAGATCTGCCCGCAGTTCCCGATAGTTATAGATCTCGCCGTTAAAGACGATGCATTTTGTCCTAGCCGCGTTCCAGATGGGCTGCTTGCCGCCGGCAAGATCGATGATCGAGAGCCGCCGCATCGCCAGCGAGCAATGCTCGTCGATGAATACCCCGTCCTCGTCGGGACCGCGATGGACGATCGCAGCATTCATCCGCCCGAGCACGTCCGGATGCGGCGCCGACGCCTGTTTGGTAACAAAACCGGTAATTCCGCACATCTACCTTAACCCCTCCACGCCCTGGCCCAAGGCCGCCTCTAACCGGCGGTTCGTGGCTTCGCGGATAAGCTTGCGGTCTTCTCGCCGTTCCTTATACAGCGTCCATCCGACGGCGATAAATATAAAGAAAAAGACCTGGATCTGGGTTCGCTGACGATAGGCCGTGCCGACGTTGCTCTGAAATATCGAGTAGGCAAGCGTCAGCATCCCCGAGAATAGAAGGATCGGGAAAGCGGCCCGGAGTTTATTCTTTATGGTGTACCAGGCTCCCCAAACCAGCAGCGGGATCATCGCCCACCACACAAAGACCTCGGGCAGGGTGATCGCCTGGCGGAAATTGGTCACCTGCCACGGGAATGGCGCCATCAGCAGGTAAATAAATCCGATCGGAAGGGCCGTCAGTGCGCCACGCGTGGTCGAGACGTCGATATCCTCGGCGAAGCCCGAATCCGCCGACCGGGCCTGATCGAGGCGGCTCATCTGCACTTTATCGAGGTCGCCGAAACGCTCAAAGTCAACACTTGCCGTCCTGACCACGCCCAGGTACGTAAGTCCGACGCCGATCACCACTATCGCGACGGCCCTGCGCAGCAGCGAGGACGGCGTGTTCGTCACACCGACAACGAAGCTCCCCGCAACGGCA
>JAJNPX010000435.1 GCA_021155145.1 Acidisarcina sp.
GTCTCGACACTGAACGAATCGGCCCGGGCATCTATCTTCAGATCGACCGCCGCCAATGATTCCTTGCTGTCGGCGATCTTTGTAGCCTCGAGCCTCACTTCGCTTCGGTCCCAGGCTACGATCTCGATCGAGCCGTTTACGTTCGAGACGCTGACGCGGCCGTTCGGCGTTAAAGGATAAGTTTGTTCGAATTTTTCGATCTCGTCCGCGGCCCTTGTTGCCGCTGCGGTCTCCGTACTGCGACGGTCGGGCGAATCAGCGGTAGGTACGGCATCACTGCTGTTTGAGAAAATAAGGCCTGCAACGACAAAAGAATATATCCAGCTCATAAATGCGTCTCCAATTTATCTGAGGTTTGTCCCCGTATCTGCAATCAAAACACCACGATATACGCCTTTATGACAAATTAATTAGGTCGATCCGCGCCTTTTCCGCATCTTATTCTCTTTTGATTCGCCGCACGGTCGATGCCCGCAATGGTAATTAAAGATCCGTTAAAGGTTACGCCAGATCTAATTTCCCTTTTGCCGATTTACTAGGTTGGGGCTATTTGGTAGATTATAGGGTTTGATCCAGGCTGTAACCGGAGAAACGAAATGAATTCAGATAAGACACGGCTGCATATTCTAAGAAAAAAGGGCGACCTCACTTCTAAGGGAAAAACGGGCGTATCTCTTCACTGTCACACGGAGAATTCGAGGGAAATGCTGGATTTCATCCCGCATTACGCCGAAAAGCTCCCGATAATTTCGTTTTTCTGGCATCGGGAGCGAGACAACTATCTCAAGCGCGAGGGCAAGGCTATCGACTTTTCGACGGCATATTGGTCGCCGCCGCTATCGCCTCAGGGTGTGTTTGACATCGAAAAAGAGCAGATCGAGGACGCGAACCTGAATGCCATCGTTTCACTTACCGACCACGACAGTATTGAGGCAGGCCTGGCAGTGAACGGTAATGAGGGTTCGAGCGGCGCCCCGATATCGATGGAATGGACCGTCCCTTTTGAATACGGTTTCTTTCACGTCGGCGTTCACAATCTGCCCAGGGACCGTTCGGCCGAGCTTACCGAGACGCTTCTTGATTTCACTTTCAATGAAGCTAATCACAACGATGTGAAATTGAACGAGATGTTCGCTCTGCTCAATGAAATACCGGGCGTACTGGTCGTACTCAATCATCCTTTGTGGGACATAGAGATCGTCGGCAAGGCTCGCCACAAGGCATTGCTTGATGACTTCCTGAGCCGCCACTTGCATTGGATCCACGCATTCGAGGTAAACGGATTTCGCTCCTGGTCTGAGAATAAAGGCGTCATCGACCTTGCGGAAAAGCTGGGAGTTCCGCTGGTCACGGGCGGTGACCGCCACGGATGTAAGCCGAATACGGTGATCAACGTGACCAACGCCTCTACTTTTGAGGAGTTTGCAGATGAGGTAAGAACCGACAAGAGGAGCGAGGTCGTGCTGATGCCGGCCTATGAACAGCCGCTCCATTCGCGGCAGCTCGAATCCTTTTCTGAGATCCTGTCACACTACCCGCATTTCCGCATTGGACGGAAAAAGTGGTTCGACCGTGTTTACTTCGACACGGGGGACGGCAACGGCGTGCGATCGCTGTCCTCGCACGGTTGGGAACGCGGAGGCCCGCTCTGGCTGCGGCTTGCGATCGTTACGCTCGGCATCATGGGAAGCCCGGTGATCCGCCCGTTCTTTCGAATCGCTCGAAAGAAAAAGGACAGAGTGCCAAAGTTCGTTCAAGTTTCTCCACCTAGTTTTGCTGAGACAGACGAAGTGGTCCGCGAACTGACCTCCGATCCGGTAAGTTAAATTTTGACCAAGATCTTTTAGTGGATCTCTGGCGGCGATCCGGTGCCGCCTTTTGTTTTGTGGTTTGGTATCTGTGAACACGACTATTCGGACAGCATTTTTCCCAGACTCGTATCTCGAGGTCAATGGCGCCGCTATGACGAGCCAGCGTTTGACCGGCTATGCCGCCAAGAACGCCTATCCGTTCCTGTGCATCCACGCCGCACCGACGACAAGGGCGTGGAACGAGGGATCGATCTCCTATCTTTCGTTGAAGCGGTCACCTGTGTCGTTCAAGCTCGACGAAGACCTGGCGTATGATCCGCTCTTCCAGCGACACCTCGGCCGCGTGCTGCGTGAATTGGTGAGATTTCGACCCGACGTGATACACATCACCGGATTGAACGACGTAAGCATCGTCGGGGCTTATCTCGCGTGGAAACTTCAATTGCCGCTTGTTGGTTCGTGGCACACGAACATCCACGAATTTGCCGCAAGTCGCCTGGAAACTATCTTGGGATTTTTGCCACGATCGGCCGTTTCGAAGATCGCGGACTTCGCGCAACAGAAGATAATGTACGGCTCGATCCAGTATTATCGAATGCCGAAGGTGATCCTTGCTCCTAATCAGGAGTTGATCGACGCACTTCACAATGGGACCGGGCGCGTTGCGAGATTGATGACCCGCGGCGTCGATACCGAAAAATTTTCGCCCGAAAAACGGAACGTCGATGACGGAATTTTCAGGCTCGGTTTTGTCGGGCGCCTCCGCGCAGAAAAGAATGTACGCCTATTGGTCGATCTCGAAAAGGACCTTATCGAGAAAGGCGAGACGAATTTTAAGTTTCTGATCATAGGCGAAGGTTCGGAGCGGGAACATCTCGAGAAAAATCTTAAGAACGCCGAGTTCACAGGCTTCTTGAGCGGCGAGGCTCTATCGGAAGCCTATGCGAACATGGACGTTTTTGTATTCCCGTCCGAGACTGACGCCTTTGGCAATGTGGCCCAGGAGGCACATGCATCCGGGGTTCCGGCGATCGTCACGGACCAGGGCGGGCCGAAGTTCATTGTAAAGCACGGCGAAACCGGGTTTGTTGCAAAAGACCTGAACGATTTTTCACGCTATACTAGGCTTTTGATGAGTGAGCCCGAAACTTTACAGGCGATGAAGGCGGCCTCGAGGTCAAGCGCGATGTCGCGGTCGTGGGACTCGGTTTTTGAAAGCGTATATGACGCCTACCACGAAGCTGTTGCGATCTCAGAGGCATTAGCCGTAATGAAAGAACGCGAGGGGATCGCTTGAATAAGGACGGGCCTGAACTGGATCCGATGAACGACATCACATTTGAAGAAGCACCAGACGTGCCTCAAACACATACCATAACCGAGGCGCTTCAGAGCGTTTGGAACGAACCCGGCCAGTTCATAAAAAATTGGAACTACAAGGGGGCGGTACTTAGCGGTGTCCTTCGTGCCCCGATCTTCCTGATCACATATCTGGCGGGGCGTGAGAGCATAAGGCTCGCCGTCGGGGCGGCCGCCATTCAATTTATGTTCCGGTTCGCATTCGCCGGCGTCGGCGGTACCCTTATCCAGCGTTTTCGTCGGGTTGAGCCGCCTTGGAAAGCGCTTCTGGCGATCATGCTCATCCTCCCGCTTATCAGCCACCTGTTCGAATTCGCCATCCAGTTCATGTTCGCTTACTTCACGTCCACACAGGACCACACTGATGAAGCGATCCTGCGGTCGATAACGGTTTCGATAATCTCGGCCCTGTTCACACTATTCGCAATGCGGAGAAATGTGATGATCGTCGGTGAAGAGGACAGCCGCTCGCTGTTTCACGATATCTCGCGTCTGCCGGTGCTGGTGTTCGAGTTCTGCGCGTTTATACCGAATGAGATCGCTTCGCTGATACGTCGCGGGGCATTGTTGACCGCCGGGATAGCCGTGATCGGTTTTGGAATGTTCGCGCAGATCATGATCTGGGCGATCGTCAATCGGCCGTTCTGGACGTACAGCGGCGGAAAGTCGATCCCTTTCTTCAAGTATTGGGGCTTCAATGGGCTGCTCCTGATGATCCTTGCCGTCATTGTGTCGCTTATAGTATTCAACCGCAAACATCACCGGTGACCTGCCACTGTGTCTCAACCAAAGATCAAATCGGTCCACATTACCAATTACTACCATAAGAGTTCTGGCGGCATCAGCACGTCGTACAACAATCTGATGGCCGCCGCGGAACGTCACGAACGCTACGTGCGGCTTATCGTGCCGGGCGAATCGGAATCGGTCGAGGACGTAAATCCGTTTGCAAGGATCTATTACGTGCCGGCAAAGCAGTCGCCCGTTTTTGACAAGCGGTATCGTGTGATGATGCCTTGGCAATATATGGTAGCCGATTCGATCATTCGAAAGATCCTGCTCGCGGAACGGCCCGATATTGTCGAGATAACCGACAAATATACTCTCAGCATCTTCGGCCCGATGGTGCGCAAGAAGGGATTTCAACAACTGGGCCGCCCCATGCTCGTGCATTTTTCGTGCGAGCGGATGGACGACAACATCGGCTCGTTTCTGGTGGGGGGAAGATTCGGCAAATGGCTCGCTCGCCGCGTGATCGGAAACTACATCCTCCCGAGCTTCGATTACCATATTGCGAACTCGTCATATACGGCGGAAGAGTTTTATGATTCTCTTTCGGCAACAAAGGATCCGCGCCGGAGCGATCGATTCCTTAATTGGTGCTGGCGTTATTTCGCAGCTCCCAGGGTTGACGCACGCGAGCGTATCTTCGTTTGCCCGAGGGGCGTTGACTCCGTCCAGTTCTCTCCCGAACGGGCGTCGGACGAGGTCAAGCGTGCTTTGCGGGAACGGGCAGGCATACCGCTCGATTCCACCGTGCTGCTTTACGCTGGCCGCATCTCGCCCGAGAAGAATATCGGGCTTCTGGTCGATATAATGAGGTCGCTTTCAACCGATGAACGGCGCGATCACCGTTTGCTTATCGCCGGCGCCGGACCGAAAGCCGATTGGCTAAAGGAACAAACCGATAAGTACTTTCCCGGCAAGATCGTGCAGCTCGGCCATCTCGACAAGGAAACTCTCGCCTCATACTACGCGAATGCCGACGTGTTCATACATCCGAATCCAAAAGAGCCTTTTGGAATAGCTCCCCTGGAGGCGATGGCGTCGGGGGTGCCAACCGTCGCTCCGCGGGCGGGCGGCATACTCTCGTACGCAACGGATGAGAATGCCTGGCTGGTCGAGCCCGCCGGCGAGGAATTCGCCGCAGCCATCCGCGATATACTCGACGACGATGTCAAAAGAGACGCAAAGGTGGCAAATGCCGTCGCTACCGCCCAAGCAAATACCCGCGAGGCCTCGACCGATCGGCTCCTCGCCACTTATGACCGGCTTTGGGAAGATTTTCAGGATAGGAACGAACTCTTCACCAATATTGAGGAGTCGAAGGAATTTGATTTTGTGACGAAGGCGATAAATGCACCGCCCGGCGACGAGATCCTCGCTTCATAGAGATCAGGAAATGTTTGAACTTGTATTCGCTAATTTGAAGGTCCGGCCCTTTCGCACGCTGATCAGCGTGATCGGCGTCGCTCTTGGTGTGATCCTCGTCGTTCTGTTCACAGGCCTGGCGCGCGGTATGACCAACGACATGGCCAAGCGTGCATCGAATTGGAAAGCCGAGATCGTCTTTACACGTCCGGGAGCCATGGAACTGACAAGTTCCAACGCCTCGGTCAGTACGGCGTACACCAAACACCTGGAGCAGATCGAGGGAGTCGAAGCGACCGTACCGGTCATTCGATATATTACCGCGGATACCAGCGGGCGCTGGGGTATCTCTCAGCTCGACGGCGTCGACTGGGAGCCATTTGCCGCAATGAACGGGATGTCGATAATCGAGGGGCGGGCTCCGACAGGCAATAACGAGGTCATTCTGGACGAGAGACGGCTCGTCGAGGACAAAGTAAAGGTCGGCGACACGATACAGCTCTTTGGCGATAGAGATTATAAGATCGTCGGCGTCTTTTCTCCGCCTTCCGGCTCGCGAGTCAAGATGTCGCTCGCCGCGATGCAGGATGCCCTTGAGGTGAAGGACAAGTGCACCTACATTCTCGTCAAGATCAAAGGGGGCCTTGATCCTGCCGTAGTTGCTGCAAGGATCGATCGGGAATTGCCGGGCAACAAGATCAATCTGACAAGAGACCTTATCATCGACGCGCAAGACCGCGTGCCGGCCCTGAATACCTTTCTCAAGGTGCTCGTCGGCCTGGGCGCCTTTGTTAGCACGATCTTCGTATTGCTTTCGATGTACACGACCATTAC
>JAJNPX010000351.1 GCA_021155145.1 Acidisarcina sp.
CTCGAAGTCGGGCATGAAATTGGCGTCGAGATCGCCCTGAATGAATCTCTCGACCGTGTTCGAGAGAACGCCGAATGTGAGCATATTCGACAGCATCAGGCAAAATAGCGCCGATACGAAGAGAAAGATGCCGCCCATCGACGCAGCGGACTGGCCGACCGTGAAAAAGGCGAACATCGCCGCGCCAAAAAAGAGACTAACCTTGAATCTGAAGGGATGAGCAAAGGCCGCCGCGAGATCGGAGAATCCGAAGTTCCGATCGGAGGGCATGCTACTTTTCGCGACGCGGCCTATCGCTTTCGCCTCCTGGACCGAGCTGCATAACGACCCGCACATCGGGCAGATCCTGACCGAGCCGCCATACGATCTTGGGCACGTCTTGCAAAAACCGCTCAGGCAGCTTTGGCAAAGATATACGGACGCAAGCTCCGGGTGCCGGGCGCAGTGATCCGGATCGACCGGGCGCGCAGACGCAGCGGGCGTCTCGGTCAGGGCCTCGGGGACCGTCTCTATAGCAATATCGGCGAGTATCTTCGGATGAGGAGCGTCGGGAACCGGTGGGATCGCGGCCCGCTCGGGAGCCGTCGTCGTCACAACGACCGGCATCGGCTCGCCGCGTTCTTTAGCGTTAAAAAATGGTATGAGGGACGGGACCCGTCGGGCTTCGACCCAGCGCAGGTTTCCCTTTCGGACCTTATCGGTCGGCAGAAGCGATCCGCCGTCGATCCAATCCGGCAATTCAGAAAAAACCGCCTCATAGACGGTGCCGTTGACTTCTACATTCCAGATCTCTGCCGGGTTCGTTTCGGGCATACCTAGAGTGGGGGAGATCAGGCGGCGCTTAGCTGCGCCGGCCCCGCATCATCGAGAAGCTCCTGGCGTTTTGCCTGGGCCTCCTTGTTCTCATTCATGAATTTGACCACTCCACGGCCGATCTCGCCGCTCTCACAGCCTCGAACCAGCGCCGCGACGACGCGTGCGTCGTAACGTGTACCGACAAAGCTCTGAATGCGTTCGATCGCCTCGGGAAGCAGCATTCCTTTTGAATAGGGGCGGTCGATCGTCATTGCGTCGAACGTATCCGCGACCGAGACGATCTTTGCCTGGAGCGGTATCTGATCGCCGGTCAGGCCCTGCGGATAGCCCTGTCCGTTCACCATCTCGTGGTGCATATACATTCCGGGGAGGAATTCTTTCATTGCGGGGATCTGAGACATTATCTTGTAACCCTTCTGCGGATGGGTCTTCATTATCTCAAATTCTTCGGTGGTGAGGGCGGCGGGCTTCTTTAGGATATTGTCGTCAATGGCGATCTTGCCGACGTCATGGAGAAGCGCGCTGATCCTGAGGGTCTCAAGTTCTGCTTCCGGCAGGCCGAGCTGGCGGCCGATCGCGACCGAGATGCGAGCGACTCGCTCAGAATGGCCGCGGGTGTACTTGTCTTTTCCGTCGATCGCGGCCGAGAGTGCCTTGACCGTGCCGACAAATAGTTCACGGTTCTCTCGGGCTGCCTTGGCGAGTTCGGCGATGTGTTCTTCGAGCTCGTCGGCCATCGTGTTGAACGAGGCGCCGAGGGTCCCGATCTCGGTGATGTTCCGCGAATCGACGCGGGTCGAAAGGTCGCCGCCGGCGATCCTTTGGGCTGCGGACGATAAGGAATGGATCGGATTGGTAAGCAGGCGTGCCGCGATTATACCGACGATCAGGGCGATCAGGGCAAAGGCGATGCTTATCATCCAGGTCTGCCAACGCATCTCGCCTACCGACGCAAGAGCACGGCTTTCGTCCTGCATAGTGATCACGCCGAGGCTCATATTCTTGCCCAGCTGAGCCGTCGAATATGCCCCGATCATATCGTGAGTATTACCCTTGTATTCGGCCACGAACGGTACGAGGCCCGACTGGACCTGGCTATTGGATTGACGCCATTCGTCGACGATCTTCAGATCGTTGAGCTGCTGTTTGCGGTCGACGAGGGCCGTGTCCGGATGAAAGAACGCGGTCCCGTTCTGGTCCACAACAAAAACTATCGGCAGGCCTGCTTTCCAAAGGTCGTCCTCGCTGGTCGGGTTGGTCCCTACGACGCTGCGGGAAATATCCTTGAGAGAGACGATGGCGATCACGGACGCCACGGTCCGGTTGTCGATCGAGACCTGCGACGCCATGGTCAGCGCATATTCGCCGCTGGTGGATAGTTTTACCGGCTGACCGATGAGAAGTTCCTGGGTCGTCAGTTTGCCGTTGGTATCGCTGATGATGGTCTCGTACTCGCCATTTGCGAAAACGCCGGGCCGAAAAAGCGATAGCGACTCGGAATCCACCGGCTTCAGATAGAGGGCATAGAGATTCGGATTATCGCGAAGTATTTTGCCAAGGTGGCGTTCCGTCTCCGCGGTGGACAGGATCGCGGTGTTGTGGGCGAGTTCGAGAGAGTCGGAAATGCTCATGACGAGGTCGCCATATCGCTGTGCGAACATCTCGATCTGGCGGGCCTTTTCCTGCACCAACTGGATCTGGTAGCGGTTCTCGACCGAGCGCAGTTCTTCGCCGCTTCGCCCCGAGAGCAGCCATCCCGTAAGCAATAGCGGAACCAGGCCCACGAGCAGGAGCGTAATTATGACAAAGTATATTAGACTGACCTTGGTCTTTTTTTGCGGCATTGGCAAAGGCAGGGTGAGGAAGCGTGCCGCTATTATTGTATTGTAAATGACGCCTCGTGGTCAACGAGTTTTAACGCTAGCGATCCGGGCGAAAATATTAATGTGGATTCTCAGTATCTTGCATCTAAACCGCTTGAAACAGTGGCCAAATACCAACTCTGGGGTTTTTAGCTATAATTTGTTCGTTTGATGTCACCCGAACGCTGGAAGCAGATAGAAGACATTTTTCAGGCCGCTGCCGAGATGCCGGCCGCGGAGAGGCACGCCTTCGTCAGCGAGCGCGCGAACGGTGATACCGCGCTTGCGGCGGAGGTCGCGAAACTTCTGTCAAGTCTGGACGATGCGGAGGAGTTCATCGAATCTCCGGTCTGGACCGACAGCAATTTCCTGAATACATCCGCGAAAAAGGAGATCTCGAATTCGCTGGATAGCGAAAAAGAGGGAAAAGACGATTTCCTTGGTCAACGCGTCGGGGCATTTCGCCTTACGCGGCAGATCGGCCGCGGCGGGATGGGCGCCGTATATCAGGCCGAGCGGGCCGATGGCGAGTTCCAGCAGACGGTGGCGGTCAAGCTGATAAAACGCGGGATGGATACGGATTTTATCGTTCGCCGGTTCCGCCACGAACGGCAGATCCTCGCCTCGTTCGAGCACCCTTTCATTGCCCGCCTCCTCGACGGCGGCACGACGGCCGACGGCGTCCCATACTTCGTGATGGAGTATATCGAGGGCGAGACCTTTTACAACTATTGCGATGCCAAGAAACTCGGGCTTCGCGAGCGTCTTAAACTTTTTCAAAAGGTGTGCTCGGCGATCGAATATGCCCACGAACGCCATATCATCCATCGCGATATAAAGCCCAGCAACATCCTGATCAATAAGAGCGGTGCTCCCAAACTTCTGGATTTCGGCATCGCAAAGATACTCGATCCGGACCTAATCCACGAATCGCTGAACCCCACAGGCTCGATGCTGCGGATGATGACGCCCGATTACGCGAGCCCGGAACAGGTTCGCGGACGCGACGTCACACCCGTGAGCGACATCTATTCCCTCGGCGTGCTGCTCTATGAACTCGTGACCGGGCACCGTCCCTATAACTTCTCGGGCCGGGCGCTCCACGAGGTAACACGTGTCGTGTGCGAAGAGATGCCGAGACAGCCGAGCGAGATAATCGGCGTCGTCGAAAACCTGCTGCCTCACTACCGCGGCGATGAGAATGCGTCACTCGAAGTACGGGACACCGGCCGTGAGGGGCTCGTCGGCGAGCTCGTTCGAGGGTTGGACGACATCATAATGCGTGCCCTTGCTAAGGAGCCGGAGCGGCGATATCCGGACGTTCGCTCGTTTTCGCAGGACATCACGCGATTTCTCTCGGGCAACCGCGTCGAGGCTCCCAGGTACCGATCGCCGGCCGGCGAGAGCCCGCTCAGGCCGCCGAGCACTTCCGAGCAAGGAAAGGCGATCGCGGTCCTGCCGTTCAAGTTCCTTAATCTTGGGGCCGGAGAGGACACCGACGACCGGTTTCTCGGGCTCGGCCTCGCCGATGCGTTGATCACCCGCCTGAGCAAGATACGAAAATTTCTCGTACGGCCGACGAATTCTATCCTCGCCCTCGGCGATGCCCTGTCCGATCCGATCAGCGCGGGCAAGGCCCTGAACGTCGATCTTATAATCGACGGCAATATCAAGAAGGCGAACGATCGGCTGCGGGTCACGATCCAGCTTCTCAACGTGAATGATAACGCGGCGATCTGGGCGACATCGATCGATGAAAAGCTGTCTGACGTCCTCACACTGGAAGATACGCTTTCAAACAAAGTGATCGAGGCTCTTCTGCCGCAGTTGACCGGAAGCGAGCTGGCCGAATTTGGCAGACGCGGTACCGACGTGCCCGAAGCTTTCGAGCAATACCTCCGCGGCAGGTACTATTTCAACTCGTTCACGGAAGAGGGCCTGGCCAAGGCGTTCGTGGCATTTCATTCGGCGATAACGGCCGATCCGAACTATGCACTTGCCTATTGCGGGCTGGCCGATTACTACAACTGGCTGGGGATAATCGGCGTACTGGCCCCTCAAGAGTGTTTTCTGCCCGCGATCGAGGCGGCCAGAAAGGCCGTCGAGCTCGATGGCGAACTGTCAGAGGCCCACGCGACACTCGGGTTCTCGCTTCATGCCGGCAACTACGACTGGTCGGGTGCCGAACGGCATCTCAGACGGGCGATCGAGCTCAACCCGGGTAACGGGCAGGCCTTCGTCTGGTACTCGATCGTGCTCTTTACCGAAGGGCGGTTCGACGAGGGGCTCGAGTTTGCCCGCCGCGGCCTCGATCTCGACCCGCTGACGCCATTCAATCACCACAATATCGGCTGGGGTCTGTATTTTGCCCGGCGTTATGACGAAGCCGCACGGCAGTATCAAAGCGTGATCGACAATTTTCCGGAGTATAGTTTCGGGCATCTCGGTTTGAGCAAGGTGAACCGGCGGCTTGGAAGAACCCGTGAGG
Organism: Acidisarcina sp.; assembly: GCA_021155145.1. Taxonomy (GTDB): domain Bacteria; phylum Acidobacteriota; class Blastocatellia; order Pyrinomonadales; family Pyrinomonadaceae; genus OLB17. Next base: position 5,167 of record JAJNPX010000351.1, read on the forward strand.
CGCTCGAACAGGTCCGCCGCGGAGACGAGCTGATGGGCGGGAGCCTTTTTTCCCGCCTTGCCGAGGCGGAAACGCTCGCGGCCGACGGCCAGGCGGAGGCGGCACGCGAAAAGCTCGCCGCCCTCATCGAGCTTTCGGCCAGCCGCTACGTCTCGCCGTATCAGATCGCGCTCGTCTATTGTGCTCTTGGCGATCGGGAAAGCGCCATCGGGTATCTGCAGCAGGCGGCGGAGATGAAGGAAGCATGGCTAAACTGGATGGGTGTCGACCCCGCGTTCGACCCGCTTCGCGGCGATCCGAGATTCGAACAGATCTTTGAGGATACCGGCTATCGGCCGTTGTTCAACGCGTATTCCAAGAGTTCGACGGACATTCTGCGTGAAACGATAACCGATCCTGACAGCGTGGGCCGTCCGGGACGGGTCCATGACCTCACCACGCTGATGATCGAGGACGGGCATCAGACGCTCGAAGGCGCGGATGCCTCCGGCCGCGGCTGGACGTGGAGGTCGTATGCCGCGGCAGCTGTTGTGATAGCAGGCCTGATCGGTGCCGGCGTTTTCGGCGTTTCCAGGCTGCGCTCGGACGCGGTCGCTACTCGTCCGGTCCTTCGGCCCGTCGGTTTTCAGAACGCAGCGGTCGTCATCCTCCCGCTTGCATCGAGCGATGAGGCTGATGAGAATCTTGGCGTCGGTTTCTCGGACGCTCTCACGCAGAAGCTCGGCAACCTTAAGAACCTCAGCGTTATCTCCGCTAACAGCGGCAGGTTCATGCGCGACGAGCCGCCGGCGAAGATCGCCGAGGAATTGG
>JAJNPX010000377.1 GCA_021155145.1 Acidisarcina sp.
CGCCGTTGCGAGTTCCTCGGTTTTGAACCCCCCGGCGATCCAGGCGCTTGTTCCTCCCACGACGTTGTAAACCGCCTCGAATCCTGCGTTCTCAAGAATGCTGGTTCCAAGACTGGATCGATAGCCGCTCTGGCAGATCACGTATGTCGGCACATTCGGATCGAGCCTGTCGATCTCGCGTGACAGCTTGTCGAGCGGAATGTTGATCGTGCTGGCTGCATGGCCATTGGCATGCTCCGCCGCACGACGAACGTCGACGAATTGATAAGACCTCCCGGAATTAGTCAAAGCGGCAACTTCCTCGGCCGGGACCTGTTCTATCACCCTCTTTTCACCGGTGAAATCCGACATGAGGATGTATCCCCTTACTGTTTCATGACCTACTCGAGCAAGACGCATAAAGGCCTCATCGACCTCTTCCTCTTTATCCGCAACGATCGCGATCGGCGTACCGATCGGGACCATCGTCCCCGCCCAAGACGCAAATTGACCTTGAAGCCAGATATTTATCGAATTCGGTACATGACCTGCTCCGTACCGGCTGTTTTGTCGGACGTCCACAACTACCCCGTCAAAGCCTTGTATCTCCTCCGTTGTCATAGCTTCCGGTTTTGCCAGGTCAGACATCGAGGCTGAACCCTTTAGATTCTGGGAAGCACTGACCGGAAAGTACGCCGGAACCTCCGGCTGGTCCGATGCTACGACCTTTATAAATTCGTCACGTGACATCGGTTTCAGCGCGTAATTGAACTTCCGCTGTTCACCAAGCGTGGACCAGGTTTCCTTTGAAAGCGATTTACCGCACAACGAACCTGCTCCGTGAGCCGGATAAACTTCGGTCTCATCCGGCAGCGGGAGGATCTTATCGTGGATCGAATCGTACAACATCGAACCCATTTGCTCAGCCGTGTAGCCCTTTGACCCGACAAGATCCGGCCTTCCGACATCTCCAATAAAGAGCGTGTCGCCGGTGAACATTTTTATCGGCTCGTCAGGCGAGCCCGTGTCTCTCGCAAGGATCGTAATGCCTTCAGGCGTATGTCCAGGTGTTTCCATGAAGGTGAGTTCGATCGCCCCGAGAGTTAGCTTGTCGCCATCCTTGACCTTGAGTGTCGGAAACTCCGTGTTCGCCCTCTGTCCGTAGATGATCTGGGCACCCGTCCTAGCCGCCAGCTCAAGATGTCCGCTAACAAAATCCGCATGGGAATGGGTCTCGATGATGTACTTTATCGCCTGGCCGTTTGCTTCGGCTTCGTCGAGATATTGCTGTACATCTCTTTGCGGATCGATGATCGCGGCTTCGTTGCCGGAACCGATGTAATACGACGCGTGTGCGAGACACCCCAAATAGAACTGTTTGAATCTCATTCTTCTCTCTCCTTAGGTAGTTAAACGGTCCTCTTATTCCACGGCATGCGTGCTATCAGAAGTCCCATGCCGCACCAGTCGATCACCGCCGTGAACGCAAGGCCAAATCCGACAAAAGCCGACAGGGCAATAAAATACTGGTGAACGAAAAGGCTCAGGACGACGCCTATAAACACGAGCGTGCCCGCGGTAAATCTCACCTGGCGCTCGATCGACCACGGCGCGTGTTCGTCACGTTCCACCGGAAGGTCTTCTTTTTTCCAGGCCTCCAGCCCGCCCACCACATTGATCACATTTGTAAATCCAAGCGCCTTCAATTTTTGCTGGGCCTCTGACGAACGACGGCCCGTCCGGCACATAACGTAGATGGGTTTGCTATGGTCCAATTCCGCGTGTCGCTCTTCCAACTCGCCTAGCGGCAGCAAGTTGGCTCCCGACACTCGTCCACCTGCAAACTCCATCTGCTCACGGACATCCACCAGATGGATCTCTCCATTCTCCAATTGCTCCTTAAGCCCTAATACAGTACATTCACTCATCTCACCGATCTCCCTTTATGCTATTGCAAATATCTCAGCCTGCTTTTGAAATCGCTCGCCGAGCGAATCGCAGACCACCTCACACAACTCAAAAATGCTCTCATCCGCGATCGAGTAGAACACCGAATTTCCCCGTTGGTCGCGCCGCAACAGCCCCGCGTCCAGAAGGATCCTCAGATGTTTGCTCGCATTTGGCTGGCCTATCTCCAACTCTCTTGTTATGTCCGTAACGGTCAGTTCTCCGTCGCGGAGCGCATGGAGGATCCTGAGCCGCATGGGCTCAGCCAAAAGCCTGAATCGTTCTGCGATCAGTTCCATCGCCTCAGTCGTCAACCTCTTTTTCATACTGCTTTACTATATGCCGATGTAGTGATATTGTCAATCAAGGAATTGGCGCCCGTTAGTGGTGCTGGGGCGCCTGTTTCAGTTAAACGTACTTTTCCACTACCTTTGCGATCGCATCTTTTGAGACCGCCCCAACTATCCTTTCCTGCTCCTGACCACCCTTGAACAGGATCAGTGTCGGGATTCCACGGATGCCGTAGCGATTGGGGACATTTTGATTTTCATCAACATTCATCTTAAAGACGCCAGCCTTGTCGCTATATTCCTCAGCAACGGCCTCGACCGATGGCCCGATCATACGACACGGGCCACACCATTCGGCCCAAAAATCAACCAACACGGGCTTTTCTGAGCCCAATACGTCATTCTCAAAATTTGTGTCTGTAATTTCCTTTGCAAAATTTCCCATTTCGATCTCCTATATATATGAACGCGAAATTATAACGCACGCACCTTTACCTACAAAATCTCACCTTAATAAGTCGCGAACATGTTCTTTCTATTCCCCGACCTCAACACTAATTGTAACGACCACTGTTACAAATGTCAAGCCCAAAATCTCCCTGCTCGATCCGGCCGCCGCTTAGAAGGCTATTACCCCTTCAGCGTGGCCTTCAAGGTAATGTCGGTCGCTGCCAAGGCGCGACTTATGATACAGGTTT
>JAJNPX010000378.1 GCA_021155145.1 Acidisarcina sp.
CTCGACAAGGCGACACTGACGTTGGGCGACAATCGGCGGGTCGATTTTTCGAGAACAATTGTGATAATGACCTCGAACCTCGGTGCCCGCGAGATGTCCGAAATGATCTCAGGAGGTATCGGATTTGCCCCGACAAAACAGGGAACGCCGAAAGAAGATAACGAGATCGACACAAAGATCTATCGTACGGCACTCGAGGCGGCAAAACGCAAGTTTTCGCCCGAATTCATGAACCGCATCGATAAGGTCGTGGTCTTCAGAAGTCTCAAGGAACACCATCTGCGCCGCATTCTCGACATCGAATTGAGGGCCGTACAAGACCGCATCACCGAATCGGCCGGCACCAAGTTCGTTTTTGAGTGTACGGATAGGGCCAAGGAATTCCTGCTCAGCGAGGGCATCGACCTGAAATACGGCGCACGCCATTTGAAACGGGCGATCGAACGCTTTCTCGTGTATTCGCTGTCGAACCTGGTGGCGACGCAGCAGCTCGAGACCGGTGACTTTGTAGTGGTCGACTACGACGCGAGCGGCGACAAGCTCACATTCTCAAAACAGCCCGGAAAGATGATCATCAACGATTTGCCGGACGATGATATCGATGACACCCCGTTGTCGAAGTCGGACGCGGTCGGGCTGCCGATGCCGCAAGCCTCGGCCGCACCGCAAATGAGCAAGTCGAAAGGCGAGCAGACAGACAGTTAGCGATCGCCAGCTACACCTTGGCAAAGGGACGGCCATTCGGGCGGTCCCTTTTTTATTTGACGAGCTGGGCAAACTCCCGATCGATATAGTCGCCGATCTCATCGCGAACCCTTCGAAATACGGCAAGGCGTTCCTGGAATGTTCCCTCCGTGTCCGCCGGATCGTCGAACGCATGATGGACAAGCCTCGTCCTGGCCGGAAAATAAGGGCAGTTCTCCCTGGCGTTGTCGCAGACCGTCAGCACGTAATCGATCTCGGCATCGGCAAATTCGTCCACCGACTTCGACCTGTTCCCCGATATATCTATCCCGATCTCGCGCAAGGCCTCGATCGCCTCCGGCCGGACGATACTGGGCCTCGTCCCGGCACTGTCCACCTCAAATCGATCGCCGAGCTTCGCCTTCAACAACCCCTCCGCCATTTGCGAACGAGCAGAATTTCCCGTGCAAAGGACAAGTATCCGCGGCTTCGCTTTTCCCATATCAAATGACCGCCTCTTTGAATTTTGACCGCTGCCTGAGCGCCACGCGGACCAGCAAGATCAGCACCGGGACCTCGATCAGCGGCCCGATCACCGCCGCGAATGCCACGCCCGAATTTATGCCGAAAACCGCGATGGCGACGGCGATGCCAAGCTCGAAATTGTTTCCAGCGGCCGTGAATGCCAGCGAAGTGCTTTTCGGATAATCGGCACCCGCCTTTTTGGCTAGGTAGAACGCCGAGAAGAACATGATCACGAAATACAGGATCAACGGGATCGCGATGCGGACCACGTCGAAAGGGATCTCGACGATCAACTGGCCCTTGTAGCTGAACATCACTACGATCGTGAACAGCAGTGCGACGAGCGTAATGGGACTGATCTTCGGAATGAACACGTCGTCATACCATTCGCGGCCCTTCGCCCGCAGCAGCACAAATCGCGTGATCATACCGGCAAAGAACGGGATCCCGAGGTAAATGAGTACGCTCTCAGCTATCTGGCCGATGCTAATATCCACCGCCGCTCCCGCTACACCGAACAGCGGCGGCAGGACAGTAACAAAGATATAGGCGTAAACACTGTAAAAGAGCACCTGAAAAATGCTGTTGAATGCGACGAGGCCCGCGACATATTCGTTATCGCCTTTCGCAAGGTCGTTCCACACGATCACCATAGCGATGCAGCGTGCGATGCCGATCATTATCAGCCCGATCATGTATTCGGGTTTGTCCGGAAGCAGCAGGACCGCCAGGCCGAACATCAGCAGCGGGCCGATGATCCAGTTCTGCACCAGCGAGAGAGCGAGTATCTTTGTATTGCGAAAGACCGAGGGCAACTCTTCGTACTTAACCTTTGCGAGCGGCGGATACATCATCAGGATAAGGCCGATCGCGATGGGGATGTTCGTCGTCCCAATCTGAAATTGGTTAATGAAGTCGGCAGTTCCCGGGATCAGGTAGCCAAAGCCGACGCCCAAAGCCATCGCCGCAAAGATCCACAGCGTAAGATAGCGATCAAGGAAAGAGAGTCGCTTGACCGCAGCCACGTCGTTCGCCATTAGGTCAGACATCAATGCGAATTATATCTGCCTGTTCGTATATGTCAAAAAGTGCGGGATCACATTTGCGTTCGACACCGATTGACTAGACCGACTCGGTGGAGCAGCAAGTAAATCGTGTGCATTTCACGATGGGGCAAACCGTCCGGCAATTGATCGCGCGCCACCGGCGATTGAGCAATACCAGATGAAGTATTCCAACCGCTCCGCTTCCGATCATGACCTGGAGTGCCATCGACTCGGCCAGCGTTCCGTAACTGCCCTGGAC
>JAJNPX010000388.1 GCA_021155145.1 Acidisarcina sp.
TGAGGCTGCATGGGAACGAGAAGGCAGAAAGCTGAAGGCGGAAGGCAGTTTAACGAGGTGCAAATTTTTCCGGGCTTGCCATCATGCTTCCGAGCATTCGACCCACCTCCTGATATTTCTCGATCAAACTGCCATGCACGGCCGATGAGACGTAGCCACAGTCCAAGGCAAAGTCTAACCACACCTGAGTCTCTGTCGCTTCACCATCGGAGTCTGAGAGCTTGTTAACGAACATCTTCGGATACTGCCGCTTTCTAAAACCTTCCGCAATATTGACCGCTACGCTTCGAGAAGAGCGTCGTATCTGGTCGGTCAGCGAAAAGACTTCCTCCTTGGGAAATTGCCTGGAAATGTGAAATATCTCCATCGCGAGCGAATACGACAGTTGATATACCTTGAGATCTCTGTGTCCACGCATGCCTTCCGCCTTCTGCCTTCCGCGTTCCGCCTTCCGCGTTCCGCCTTCTGCCTTCTGCCTTCTGCCTTCTGCCTTCCGCCTTCTGCCTTCCGCCTTCTGCCTTCCGCCTTCCGCCTTGCAGCCTACATCTCGTGGCGGTTCGTGAGGGCCTTATCCATCGTCACTTCGTCGACGTATTCGAGGTCGCTGCCGACGGGCATGCCCATAGCGATGCGCGTGACGCGGACGCCGAGCGGTTTCAATAATCGGGCGATGTAATTCGCCGTCGCCTCGCCCTCGGTGGTCGGGTTTGTGGCGACTATGATCTCAAGCACGTCAACGCCTTCGTTATTTTCCGGCATCAGCCGCGGCAGCAGGTTTGCGATCATCAGCTCATCCGGGCCGACGCCGCGGATCGGCGAAAGCGAGCCGTGCAGGATGTGGTAGAGCCCGCGGAACGAGCGCGTCTTTTCGACCGCGACAAGATTATACGGCTCTTCGACGATGCAGATCACCGAGCGATCGCGTTTAGGATTCGAGCAATAAAGGCACGGGTTTACGTCAGTGAGATTATTGCAGACCGAGCAAAAGACGATCTTGTCCTTTACTTCGCGAAGGGATTCGATGAAGTTGTCTACCTCGCTTCGCGGCCGCCGTAGAATATAAAATGCGAGCCGTTGGGCGGATTTATGACCGATGCCCGGCAGACGTTTGAATTCGTCGATGAGTCGAGCGACGGGTTCTGAGTAATCCAACATAATGCGGAATGCGGAACACGGAGTGCGGAATTAACGGGTGCGACCTCGCGCGGTGTTGATAGAGCTAACCCAGATCGCGATCAGCTGATCACCCTCGTCCAGCAGGTTCGCGACCAATTCTTCCTTAACCGTGCCTGTATCGACGAGCATTTCGATCCAAAACACCGACTCATCCGTCTCTTCTTCGACAATACCCATCTTCGCGATAAAGTCGGCTGTGGAACGCGAACGACATGCCGCGCGGTAATTTGCTGCCACCGACGTCCCGCTCCTCATCAGCTGTCTGCCAATAGTCTGCGCTGTCAAGGATCTCGGAAGGCTTTCAACCAGCCGGACGATGCGAAGAGCGAAGTTTCGGGATCTTTTCTTAAGATCAAACTCTTCCGCAGTCTTATCGACCGCGGACCTCTTTAGGTCATCCATACGCGTTTCGCCGGAAATTCCGCATTCCACAATCCGCGTTCCGCATTACATAAGTCCGGGCGGGAGCATGCCGCCGAGTTTGCCTTTGAGCGATTCTTCGACCTTGCGGTGAGCTTCGTTGAGCGCGGCGACGGTCAGGTCCTGGATCATCTCGACGTCGCCGTCTTTGACGAGGTCGGGCGAGATCGTCAACTCGACGACCTCAAAATCGCCGCGCATCTTTACCGAAACGGCACCGCCGCCCGCCGACGCGTCCACGACCGTCTGCTTCATTTCCTTGCCCATCTGCTCCTGCATCTGCTGGGCCTGCTTCATCATTGATTGAAGGTCGAAACCACCTGGAAACTTCATCCTTACACCGCCTATTTCATTATCTGAACGTTGGTCAATCGTAACTTTACGGGCGCTCAATTGCAAATTACTTTCCGGTTACTCGCCGCATGCAGATTGGTATTGACGCGGCCCGCGATGCGGGGTATGGTAAGCACACCTGATGCATTGAAAGAGACCTCTCCCCCGGAGGAATACGATGAACGGAGAAAGGAACTTTTGGTTTAACGGCGGAGTCGCCCTCGCGGTCGGCCTGGTGCTCTCGTCGCTGATCTTTGGCTGGTTCTATTCCAGTTCGAAAAAAGGCGATGAGGCGATCACGGTAACGGGCTCGGCCAAGAAGCGCATCACCTCAGACCTTGTGGTCTGGAGCGCCGGCGTCTCGTCCCAATCATTGATCCTGGCCGACGCCTATAAGCAGCTTGCCGACAACATCCCGAGGATCAAGCAGTACCTGATCGACAAGGGCATTCCCGAAAACCAGATGACCGTCTCGTCGATCTCGACCGTCACCCTCAAACGCAGGGACAGCGACGGCAACGAGACCGCGGAGATCACGGGCTATTCGCTTTCGCAGCAGATCGAGGTACGTTCTAACGACGTGCAGAAGATCGCACAGGTGGCCCGCGAATCGACCGAGCTGATCAACCAGGGAATCTTGGTCGAATCTAAAACGCCGCAATACTACTACACACAGATCGGCGACCTGAAGATCGAGATGCTCGGCGAAGCGGCAAAGGACGCAAAGGAACGCGCCGCAAAGATCGCCTCGAGCACGGGCAACTCGATCGGCTCGGTCCGCTCGGCGAGGATGGGCGTTCTCCAGATAACCGCCGCCGATTCGACCGACGTTTCGGACTACGGCGTTTACGATACGTCAACTATCGAAAAGGATATGACCGCCGTGGTCAACGTAAGCTTTGCGGTGAATTGACCATTCACGATGAGCGCGAGCAGTAAGGGCGATACGTTCGAGTTAGACGTATCGCCCTTGCCACGCGCGGGCTTTGCCATTTTTCCGGTCGCCTTACGGTTTGATGGCTTGGTTCTAAATGCCTTCGCCAACCAACGCGAAAAACAGTTGCGGCGGGTTCCAGGCTCCGGGTAGGATATTTACGAATGCCTGAGTCGACCGGACCCCTGAATTTTCGCACGCTCTACGACAGCCCGATGATCGCCGTCCGAGATTACGTCTGCCGGCACGATCACCGCGAAGCCTCGGCCGAAGAAGCATCGGATTCCAACAGCATTACACTGATGCGGTACGGTGCGTTCGCACGTCACTTTGGCAGGCGGAAGGTTACATCCGATGTGAATCAGGCATCGTTCTTTTCCAGAGGATCGGTCTATCGGGTCAGCCACCCGAACGGATGCGGTGACCGGGGCACTTCGATAGTTGCGGCGGAGTCGATCCTTACCGACATCATTCGCGAGCTTGATCCGGCGATCGACGAACGGCCGGACGATCCGGTCCCTTTTGCGTTGGGGCCGTGCGATACCGAGATCTTTCTGCGCCACC
>JAJNPX010000398.1 GCA_021155145.1 Acidisarcina sp.
GTACCCAGCGCACTGGATACTTTTGGCCCTGACGCTGACGGCCGTGTGCCTCACCTTTTACCGCAACGAGACCGTCGCTGGAAGAGCGATAGCCGCCATTCTCGGCATACTCTGGCTATGGACCGGCGGAGTCTATCATCTTCAGTTTTTCACTGAGATAAACCTTGCGGCATATCTCTTCGGGCTCATGTTTGTCGCCCAGGCTCTGATATTTGCAGTTGAAGGGGCCTTTGCGGGTCGCATGCGATTCCGTATTAGTCTTAATTCTAGCGGTGTGGCGGGAACGTTGATGATTATCTACGCGCTGGTCGTGTATCCGCTGGTGGGATACGCGTTTGGACACATTTATCCCAGAGCGCCGACGTTCGGCACACCCTGCCCAACCACCATGTTTACTTTCGGTATGTTGTTTTTTCTAGACCGCAGACCGCCGATTTATCTCTACGCGATACCAGTCCTCTGGGCGCTCATAGGAACCACTGCCGCCTACCTATTCGGAATATACGAGGATCTTGGGCTCCTGATCGGTGCGATCGCTTTAACGCTCGCCCTGATTCGTAAAACGTCAGAATGATGCCGCGCGGCTATTTCGCGCTGGTGTACGGTCGGGGGCCGCCTCCAGAACCTGTACGCGCCTCGCCTTGAAAAAATAGATTTGTGGCTCCCGGCACAAACGACGGGTTGTGCTGACAACTAACGGGGGATGCAGTGAACTGCCTCGGAAGACGGGCAAAACTCATTGACAAGATCAAAAACAAACCTGATCGCTAGTGTTGTGTTTTGCCGCAGTTGGTCAGGGATCGGCGTCAACGCGCCTTTAGCCACGCGGCCCTCAACAGAAAGCTCCCGTTCGTTACAATTCGGTCTCCTACTGCGAGCCCCTCCTGCACTACTCGACGGCCATCCACTTCGGGCCCGAGCCGAACAGGGCGGAGCGCGAACACACCCTGATCGTCGGTGGGTACGAAAACTACGTCATGATCGTCGATCCGCTGAACCGCTCCCGCCGGGATCACGGGCGATGTGCGTTCGGCATCGCCAAGCGCTCCGAAGGCCGCATTGACGTACATTCCGAGCTTGAGTGCCTGGCCCGGATTTGCCAGCTCGATGCGAACCTTTCCGGTGCGGGTGGCATTGTCGAATTGCGGGTCGATGTAGGTTATCTGGCCACGGAAGATACCGTCGGGAAACGCGTCGGAGGTGACGCTCGCGCCGCTGCCGACCCGCAGCCGGGTAACGTCGCGCTCAAAGACCTGGGCGATCACCCAAACGGTCGATAGATCGGTGATGCGCAATAACTCCTTTCCGGCGTCAACGACCTCACCTGCATTCACCGCCCGGCTCGTGACGGTCCCCGAGACTGGAGCGGGAACGAAGAGTTCCGCACTGACCTGCGTCGCCGAGCGAAGCGAATCAGCCTTTGCGGACGGCATTCCGTAAAGGATCAATCTCTCTCGCGTCGCGGCAAGTTCTGTCTCGGCCGTGCGAAGCTTATTCAGGGCGTCCTCGCTTGCTGCCCGAACTTCGGGACTGATCGGAAGCAGCCTTTGGGCACGAGTCTCGCGAAGGCGAGCCTCTTCGAGTTCCGCTTCCGCCGTGCGAAGCTTGGTCGTGTCCTGTTCGAGTTCCTCACGGCTGGCCGCACCGATCCGGATCAGCCTCGTTGTTCGTTCATATCGATTTCTGAACTCCGCCACAGCGGCCTCGGCCGCCTTTCGCTGGCGGGTCGCTTGCTCGACATCTCCGCGCCCGGGTTGGTTTATCTCGACCAGACGCAGCGAACGTTCGTAGTTTCGGCGGGCATTCTCGGCCTCCGTTCTCAGAGCAATGTATCGGGATTGCGTCTGCGCGAACTCATCGCTGAAAACGACGGCGATGGTCTGGCCGGCCCGGACGCTGTCGCCGAGTTCGGGCAGACCTCGGCGCACGATGCCGCCGACAAGCGAAAGGGCTGGAGTTTGCTTGTATGCGTTGGCCTCGACGACCCCGGTCGCCGCGACCGTTTCACTCGCGGCCGAGAGTTGCTCGCCGACGGTCTCGATCGTGAGTCCGGCATTCTCGACCTCGGTAGCCGAGAGAGTGATCGTCTGGCCGACGAACTTATCCCCGCTTGAGTCGGGTGTATCGGACGTTGACATCGTCGGGGCGGGTACCGGTCGTCCCGCGTCGCCGGGCCGCGTGAGGTACCAAACAAGCAGCACGATAAAGGTGATCGAGGCCACGCCCGCTCCGATCGCGGCGACCATCATCTTTCGCTTTCGGGCCTGCATTGCATGCCCTGCGTCGATCGTTTCAAACTCACCTTTGACAGATGTTTTCTCTTCCATTCTTATATGGCCTCCTGAACGGCCGGTGCTTGGCTGGCGGAGATCGGCTTATGCTCACGGGCCGGCGGGAGGAATGCGAGTATCGCCGCGAGCAGAAGCACGATCATTGCGAGCAGTATCTCGGTTCTCACGCTAGCCAAAAGCCGCTTCTCTCCCGCCCGGGCCTCGCCAGCGAGTCGAGGCCGAAGTACGAAGGCGTTGATGCCGCCAAGGACGATCATTACACCCGATATCGCGACCTTGAACAGGAGCACCAACCCGTACGTGGTCTCGACAAGTGCGGTCAGACTCTCGACGTGGATCCACGTGTTGTATAAACCGGTGATCGCGATCAGGATCGTCGCGGGGAGCACGATACTAGTAAACCTCTTTATGGTCGCGGACAACGACGCGTTCGCCGTCGGGCGGTCAGTCTCTCCGAGGGAT
>JAJNPX010000401.1 GCA_021155145.1 Acidisarcina sp.
GATTAGACGAAGGAATCAGCAAGAGAATGGTGTTGTTCAGTATCTCTTGAATATCTGCATCCGTTGACGAAGCGAGTTCGTACGCGAGATTCATCGACATCTGCGACGCTACGATCTCGGTCGAGTGGATCGAGCACGAGATGGAGACTATCGTCTTGCCGGTAGCTATTAGATCTTTGAGTTCGGCCTCGTTTTTGATCGTGCGCGGATCTGCCAGCTTTGCGCTTATCCGGCGATACCGCTCGAGGTCCTTTATGTTTTGAGCAGACGAGATGAAGGCCACTATCATCGGCTTGCCCAGCGTCGTCTTGCCGATCTCCCTTACGAGCACCTTGGGGCTGGCGGCATCCAATTTTGCGAAATAGTCAGTGATCTGCGGCCAATCGGCGATCGTCTTGTCGTCGGTCGGGACAAAGCCCAGCACCGATCGCGGCGTCGGCTGAGCGACAACTATCGAGGAAAAAAGTAAGATTAAACCGCCGAGGCGCAGGGACGCCGAGGTGAGAAGATGGCATTTCAGTGATCGAACGAGATGGCAATTGCGCATAAGAGTATTGGTGCTTCCTCCGCGTCTCAGCGTCTCAGCGGTGAAGGTATGCTTGGAATAAGCGAGAACAAGAAGATCGTTTTCCCGTTCGAGCAGGATAACAAATCGCGGCTCGCGGGAAAACTTCGCTATTGGTGGTGCTGGACGGCTGCTTCGGGCCTGCTGCTATTCGTCGGGCTGCCCGCGGTGCTGTTCCTTTGGGTGATCGGCAGGCGGTTGTGGCTTTACCCGCTCGCACTTTGGGGAGCAAAGGCGTGGCTTCAGGCGTGCGGGGCGAAAGTGTCTGTCACCGGACTTGAGAACCTGGAGGTCGGAAAGCAGTACGTTTTCGCCGCGAATCACCGTTCGTATCTCGACACGGCATCCCTATTCAAATACGCGGGCCGGCGCATCGGGCTTGTCGCAAAAAAGGAATTGCTAAAGGCCCCGGTCCTGGGCCAGGGAATGGGTTTCGTTAATGTGATCGCGATCGACCGATCCAATCCTGAGCGCGCACGCCAGTCAATGGACAAAGCACTACAGGTGATAAAGGACGGCTACTCGTTCGGTGTGTTTGTCGAGGGCACGCGTGCGATGCCGGGCGAGCTGCTGCCCTTCAAGAAAGGAGCCTTTCATCTCGCGTTGCAGACAGGCGTAGATATAATCCCTGTTGCGTTCAGAAATACCGATCGCCTGATGGGCAAAAAGACCGGCGTGCTCAATTTCGGCACGATCGATATGGTTTTGATGCCTCCCATACGCACGGAAGGCCGCGAGATGATGGACCTACTTCGCGAAACACGTGAGGCGATCGCCGCCGAACTCGCCCGAAATTGACCCGCCGCCGCCCTGACCGCCGTTCAGGGCTTTTTCGGAGCAGGCTTATCGGCAGGCGAGGCGTCTTCGGCATCGCCGATGATCACATCCGTCCGGCCGAGCTTGTATTCGGTATATTTGACGCGCATACGAAGTTTGACGACGGCGCCGTTATCAAAGACGAGTTCGTCATCGGATGAGGCAAACGAAGGGAACCAAAACTTTCCGTCCACGTTCTCACGCCATGTTTCGACCACGGGGAATTTATTCGTTTTGGTCTCGGGCACAGCCTTCCCTTTCGACTTTACGATCATAAGGTCCTCGTCATCCACCCAGACACGCCCGGTGAACAAACGGATCTTGCTCTTTGGGTCGGGTATGGCCTTCGGCGTTACCTCAAATACATGGAGGTTGAGTTCGTCGATCTTCTCTTTCCCGAGATAGGTAAAGTTGTACTGCGAGACGTTGCGGGGTTCGAGGGCGAAGGGATTCACGCCGCCGAGATCTTCGAGGTCCTCAGGTGTTACAAAACCCGGCGGAACGGTCGGCACAGGGGCGAACAAGATCCGCTCGAACCGCTGCCCTTCTGACGTAAAGGTCATGAACGAATCACGGCGATATGTCCCCGTGATCTGGCCGCCGAGGCCGATCGTATTTATGGTCGCGTAGCGATTGAAAACGTAATTTGTGAGCGCTTCGCGAAAATTCGCCTCGTTGGCCGTGAACTTAGCGACGATCGAGTCCGCCTCCGCCTTGCTCAGCGTGCCCGGCGATATGCTCGACTGGCCATACGCGCCATACGACAATACAAAAAAGACCAAAGAAGCCAATATACCCGCTTTTTTCATTCCGTTGATGATACCTCAGCAGTATAGATGCACTATTTCGGGCGATAGTTTACAAGTTCGCAAGACCGGCTGAACCCAAGAACGACAAAACCCGCGCAGCCGGTAAGTGCGGCGGGCGAAAAAGCCCTGCCGATCTGCCAACACGCGGGCGATCTTGTCCCGGCCATGACTAATCGACGAATTGAATATCGACCTCGTGCGGAATGATGCCGGCGTCAAAGCCTTCTTTCAGCAGCCGACGCACGCCTTCGCGGCCGCGCTCGCCGTAATCGAGCGTCAGGTCATTCACCCACATAGCGACGAACCTGTCGGCGAGTTCCGGGGCCATATCGCGTGCGAACTGCATCGCATAGCTCAAGGCGTCTTCGCGGTTCTCCATCGAATAGAGAATGCTTCGGTGCAGATGCCTCGAGACCTGTTTCATAAGGTCGTCGCCGAGATCGCGGCGAATGACGTTGCCGCCCATCGGCAGCGGAAGCCCCGTTCGCTCGTGCCACCACTCGCCGA
>JAJNPX010000407.1 GCA_021155145.1 Acidisarcina sp.
GCCTCATCAAAATTCTTGCGTTTTGCCGAGACCACGACCATAAGCGAACGCGCGGTCTGAATTCGGTCGGCGCTTCCCACCTCGCTTGTGAGGAATTTTTGCAGAGCCTCGGAGGTCGCGTCGAGATTCTCGGCGATCCAGTGCAGCAAGGCGAGGTAATAATTGTCGTTCGCGGTCAACTCCGGCCGGGCTCGGGCGATCGCGGCCAGTTTGGCGGCGAGCTGCTTCTGTTCGGTCTCTGTCTGCTTACGGAGGCGTTCGTTGACGGGGATCTTCTTCTTTTCGAACTCTTCGTATTTCGCCCGCCGATATCCGTTAGCCTCGTCAAATAGCTCCTTTACAGGCCGCGCGTCCGCCGACATCACATCGGCCTTACCGTTTCGCCCGGACTGAGCGAGCAGGCCGCCGGGAATGGACAACATCAAGATTAGAGCAAATACGAACTTCATAAACAGCACCCTGGACCTAGGGTTTGTTGGACTGGGCTGCCGCAGCGTTGCCCGTCATTGCCGCATCGCGCGGTGCAAAATATTGGTATTCAGCCGATCGGCTGCCGTCTAGTATTTCTAATGCGGCGATCCGGCCGGTCAACGGGGCGAGCAGGATCCCATTGCGATAATGACCCGTTGCGATGTAGGCATTTCTGATCTCGGAGGCCCAGCCGATCACCGGGTAGCCGCCTTCCGCGAGCGGGCGGAGGCCGCACCACGCATTGCCGACATCGACACCTCCGAGCCGAGGGACGGTCCGCACGGCCATCGCCTTTAGCTGCGATATCGCGTCAGCCGTCACGCATTTATCAAATCCCGCATCTTCGACGGTGGCGCCCGCCAGGATGCGGCCGTCGGTTCGGGGTACGAGGTAGCCCTCCGATGTGTAAACGACCGAATGCAGAAATCGTTCGGGTGGCGCAAAGCTGATCATCTGCCCGCGGATCGGCTTGACGGTTCCTACCGACGGCATGGTGCGTGCCAGCTCTGTCGTCCATGCACCCGCCGCGATGACCGTTTTCGATGCGGTGTAACGGACATCCCGACTTGCGGCACCCAAAAGCACGCCCTTCTCGATCAGCAGGCCGGTGATCTGGACTCCCTCGACAAGTTCCACTCCTTCGATCTCGCAATACTTTCGAAGTGCGGCGACCAGCTTTCTGTTCTCGACCTGGTGGTCATCCTCATAACGCAGCGCGTATCGGGCCGCGGACGAGACAGCGGGTTCCCGTTCTCTGATCTCGCCCGCCTCTAGCGTTTGGACGCGGATACCCGCACCCGTCTGCCACGCAAACTTCTCGGCGAGGTCGGCTTCCTCTCGCTCGGTGAAAGCCAGGCATAGGGTCCCGCCGGTATCCAGTTCGATATCGATGCCGGTTTCTTCGAGGAGTTCTGCCGCGAACTGCGGATAGAGCTTGTTCGATTCGACACACATACGAAAGAAAGGATCGTCGATGCGCGTTTCAGCGTTCGCGGCGAGCATACCGGCCGCAGCCCACGAAGCCTCGCCTCCGATCCGGCCTTTGTCGATCACCATCATTCGCCGAACTCCGCGTTTACTGAGCTCGCGGGCGATGCTGAGGCCGATAACTCCGCCGCCGACAATAAGAACGTCTGTACCCATTATGCCAAATCTTTATTACCGTTAGGTTTAATGATTATTATAAAGTACTAGGATATGAAACACACTATTACACTCATCCCCGGTGACGGCATTGGGCCGGAGATAGTTGCGGCTACGGTCCGCATCATCGAAGCGGCGGGCGTGGACATCGAATGGGAAAACCGGATACTCGGCGTTCAGGCTCAGGAGAAATACGGCACGACTCTGCCGGACGAGACCATCGAATCGATCAAGCGAAACAAGGTCGCGTTAAAAGGCCCGCAGATGACGCCGGTGGGCAAGGGCTTTACGTCGGTGAACGTCGGCTTGCGCAGGGCGTTGGACCTATATGCGAACGTGCGTCCGGTAAAGGCTTTGCCGGGCATCAAGAGCAGAAATCCGAACCTTGATCTCGTCATCGTACGTGAAAATACCGAGGGGCTTTATTCTGGGCTTGAGCACGTCGTCGTGCCGGGCGTGGTCGAGAGCCTTAAGATCATCACCGAAAAGGCTTCGACGCGGATCGCACGCTACGCGTTCGAGTTTGCACGGAACAACGGGCGAAAGAAGGTCACGGCCGTCCACAAGGCGAACATAATGAAGGTCTCGGACGGGCTTTTTCTTGAGTGTTTCTACAACGTCGCGAAGGAATTTCCCGATATCGAATCGGACGACAAGATCATCGACAACTGCTGTATGCAGCTCGTGATGCGGCCCGAGCAGTTTGACGTGCTGGTGATGGAAAACCTCTACGGTGACATCGTTTCGGACCTGTGTGCGGGGCTGATCGGCGGACTCGGGCTTGCGCCGGGTGCCAACATCGGCGAACTCGGCGCCGTGTTCGAAGCGGTGCACGGCTCGGCTCCGGACATCGCGGGTCAGGGCATAGCAAACCCGACGGCTTTGCTGATGTCGGCTATCGAAATGCTCCG
>JAJNPX010000411.1 GCA_021155145.1 Acidisarcina sp.
ACTATGCGCTGGTCGCCATCGATCGCGATCACCGCATCCAGTGCCGACTCGATGATGCCGGCGAACAGAACTTCGCTTTCCGGGATTTTTCCGGTATTTGGGGGGTCCGGCTTCAAGATGGAAGAAGGGGATCCGGACGACTCGTTGTGGGGCTTTGGTGGGCTCATCCGAACTTGCTCCGGTCTGGCGATGATGTAAAAAGAGCGATCCTCAAACGCCGTGTCGAATCGGAAGGGACAGGCGAAAGTCTTCGGCCGGCACTGGACCGCAGGTCAACCGGATTCTGTACCCTTTATGCCGATAAGTCAATAGATATATTCTGTCCTATCCGGCGAAGGTAAACTTTACGTACAGTTTTGCAATTTGCTGGTCGAAGTGGTTTGATGAAATCAAAAGCGATATCTATGTCAGACAGATTCAAATTGCCTCCTCTAGACATTGAGACGTACACGCTCGGGAATGGCCTGCGTGTCGTCTTGAACCGTGAAATGTCGGTGCCGGTCGTCGCCATTGCGGTCTATTACGACGTCGGTTCGCGAAACGAACGCGAAGACCGGACAGGCTTTGCTCATCTTTTCGAGCATATGATGTTCCAGGGGTCGGATAACGTTCCGAAGGCCGGGCACTTTCAATACATTATGAAAGCCGGCGGCACAATGAACGGTACGACCTCCAGCGAGCGCACGAATTATTTCGAGACGCTGCCTGCCAATCAGCTTCCTCTCGGCCTCTGGCTTGAATCTGACAGGATGCGTTCACTGGCGGTCACACAGGAAAATCTCGATAACCAGCGCGAAGCGGTCAAAGAAGAAAAGCGCCTAAGGTACGACAACCAGCCCTACGGACAGATATTCGACCTGATCAACGAGATGATCTTCAAGAACTTCGCGAACGCGCACTCGACGATCGGTTCGATGGAGCATCTCGACGCCGCCTCGGTCGAAGATGTGCAGGAATTCTTCCGTATCTATTACGCACCGAACAACGCGGTGCTTGTCATTTCGGGTGCGTTCGATGCCGAGACCGCAAAGGAACTGGTCGAGACCTACTTCGGTGATATCCCGTCCCAGCCGCTGCCGCCGCCCCTGGATGTCTCCGAACCCGACGAGGTCGCCGACGACTTTCGCGAATGGGAAGATAAACTTGCCCCGTTCCCGGCGTTCCTGCTCGGATGGAAGATACCGCCCCGGCGAACTCCCGAATCGCACGCGCTATATCTGGCGGGCAAGCTTTTGTACGACGGCGACAGCTCGAGGCTTTATCAGAAGCTGGTAAAGGGAGAAGAGTCCGTCATCCAGCTTTTTGGTTTTACCGACGAGAGGCGCGGCCCATCCAGCATTTTTGTCGGCGCGATCCCAAAACCGGAAAAGGACCTTAGCAAGATCCGCGAGACGATCATGCACGAGATAAAAGATCTCGCGACCAACGGCCCGACGTCGGATGAGATGCAGAAACTGCACAATCAGCTTATCAATGACGCGGTAAGGATGCGTCAATCGTCGATGTCGAGGGCGCAGCATATCGCCGAAATCGCGCTTTATGACGGCGACCCGGCACTGATCAACAACGAACTTGAAGAACTGTTGGGTGTCACGGCGGATGCGATCCGTCACGCGGTCGCAAAATACCTAAACACTGCGAATCGCGCGCTGCTCGACATCGTGCCGGCCGGAAAGGGTTGATACGCGTCGTTAGAACGACTCGAGGCTCCCACTTACGGCGGAGAGAATTTTGCATTTCTGATTATGCCAGCTCAAAAAACAGCACCCGCACCTCTTGAACCGGTGCCGTTCCAGATACCTTCAGCTTTTGAAACACGCCTGCCGAATGGTTTGCGGATAGTGATCTTCGACGACGAACGCCTCCCGCTGGTGAGCTATCGGCTGGCATTTTTTTCGGGTGACGCGGATGACCCCGCTGGCCGCATCGGTATCACGTCGGCGATGACCGCAATGATGACCGAGGGGACCGAAGACTATTTGAGCCGGGAACTGGCGGAAAAGGTCGAGCGTCTGGGGGCGAGCCTGAGCGTGAGTTCGTCGGATGATTTTACGATCGTCTCGGCCTCGGCCCTTACGATGTATGCCGGCGAGATCCTGGACCTTATCGCCGAGGTGGTGTTCCGGCCGACGTTCCCGGAAGACGAACTCGATCTCTATCGCCGCAATACTATCGAGAATCTCAAGTTTCAGCGCTCTCAGCCGAATTTTCTGGCCAATGAGCAAACCGCTCGTATCCTCTACGGCGATCACCCATACGGGATCATCTCGCCAAAGCCGGCCGATGTGGAAAGGCTGACGCGCGACGAGTTAGTCAAGCTCAACCGGGAGCGAATGGTGCCGAACAACGCCGTCCTGATAGCGGTCGGCGACGTGGAAAGGGATGAGCTTCTTTCAAAGATCGAAGAACACTTCGGCGATTGGCCCGGTCGCGAAGTGAAGCCGCCGAGGCCCGCAAAGCCCGCGGCCCGAAACGCAAGATCGATAACCATCGTCGATCGGCCGGGTTCGGCTCAGGCAAACATCGTTCTTGCCAATATAGGCGTGCCGCGTCTTCACCCCGATTACTTTCCGCTGATCGTGATGAACCAGGTGCTCGGCGCCGGTGCGTCCTCGCGCGTGTTCATGAACCTGCGCGAGGAGAAAGGTTATACCTACGGAGCATATACACGGCTCGACATGAAAAAGCTGGGCGGCGAATTCGAGGCGACGGCCGAGGTACGCACCTCGGTGACCGGAGATTCGATCAAAGAATTCTTTTATGAACTGGGCCGGATAAGGGATGAGATCGTCGGGGAAGAGGAGCTTGCGGATGCCAAGAATTTCCTTACTGGCGTCTTCCCGCTCCGGGCGGAGACTCAGGAAGGGATGACCGGCTTGATCGTAAACCAACAGCTTTACGGCCTGCCCGCCGACTACCTTCAAACCTATCGCGACCACGTGATGACGGTGACAGCCGAGGATGTGATGCGGGTCGCAAAAGAACACATCAGGCCGGATGAGATCGCGATCGTGCTTGTCGGGGATGCGGGCGAATTGCTGCCTCAGGTTCGTCCCTTTGCCGATTCGGTCGAGGTATTCGACACAGACGGGAATCCGAAGGATATCGCAGCTTTCGAGTCGGCCGCATCCGCGCCACCCGCAGACCTCTCGGGCGTATGGCAGCTCACGCTGGACTTTCAGGGCCAGCCCGTACCCGTTACGCTGACCGTCGAACAGACCGGAAGTGAGATAAACGGAAAACTGGAGACGATGCTTGGCGAGGGCGAGATAAGGTCAGGCACGGTACGCGGCAACAAATTCACCGGCGTCGCCGTTACCGAGATGCAGGGGCAGTCGCTCGAGCTGACGATCGCGGGAAGCGCCGACGGAGATTCGATCGCCGGCACCATCTCGGCACCGATCGTCCCCGAACCGCTCACTTTTTCGGGTACGCGAGGCTGATCGCGATCAGGCCGGGGGACGTTCGAACTCGATGGCTGCGAACATCACACCGCACGGGTCGGCGGCAAGTACGATACGGCCGACACCGGGCGCGTCGAACGGGCCGTGCCGAATAGATCCTCCACTGGCCTTGATCGCCACGGCGGTCTCGTCGGCATTCGAGACCGCGACATAAGTGCTCCAATGAGACGGAGGCGGCTCCGGCCCCCAGCTGCTGTCGATCGCCATCATTCCGCCGACCGCCTGTCCGTCGATGTGTATCTCAATGTATGGAACGGGCGAGATCGTGCTCGGCTTCAGTTCCCAGCCAAACATTTCCTTATAAAAGGTGGTCGAGCTTTCGAGATCATGGGTAGCGAGTTCGCGCCAGCAGATCGTGCCATGGGCGGGAATATTGAATTCGGCCATTTTTCTTTTCGACTCCTAATCAGTTATTGCCGAGGCGTGGGATGCGGCGATCAGCCAGCTGCCGCCAGACCGAACGAACATAGCCGAAACTACGATCGGCGCCGGCGGATCCGTCTCGCCGGCCTTCGGGAAAGAACGAATGCGAAAAAGATAGATCGCGGCCGGGCCAAAATTAAGAAAGACCTCGTCATCGCGATAGCGTTCATTGTTCCGGCCGGTAGGCACCCGCAGGGCGTTGATCAGTATCGACCGATCGCTCGAAATGCTGCCGTTGGTCGCCGTCGATACGTATCCGGCGGTAAAAGCATCGGAATTGTTATCGCTCCTGATACCGGAATCACTCAGCTTGCTTATCAGCTCCCTCAGTTCCGTTTCGGCCGTCGGCGATAGGAACCTGGTCGGCTTGGTCTGGGTACGCGTTGCCGATACCGCCGGATGCGGGGGCAGCCAAGGCATCGGGTCGCATTGTATGGTCGAGACATGGCTTGCCGCGACCTTCCACACACCATCCAGCCTTATCCAAAGTTCGGTGGATTGATACTGCGTGAGGCATCGGTCGTCCTTGTAGCGCCAGAGGTTTTTCCTGAGCGAGTTTACGATCGCGGCATCGCTCAGGACGGTTATGACCGGCTCATCGCTCTCATAGGAAAGAGTCTCAAAATCCAGTTTCTTGCCCGATCTGATCGCCGCGGCATCCCAACGGACCATCGCGGCCAACTGTTCGCGATAATTGAAAACAGGCTTTTCGCGGATGTTTACGTAACCTTCGATGTAGAGACGTTCAAAGGGCTCGGGATCGCGGGAGACAAAGGCCTGCTCGACTTGCTGGATGGACCGACGGATCTCCTGGATGTCCCTGGACCTGTCGGGCGTATCGGGTTGCGTGGCCTGGGCAAACGTAACCGCGGAGAGTGAAACTACACAGATCAGGTTTTGTAGCGCAAAACTCACTTTATGGCCGCATTCGTCACGTTCGCATCATCTCCATTTCGACGGCGATATCTTCGACACCTTCGGGCGAAACATTGTACATATTATACCGAAACCTGCCATCGCCCGGGATGATCTCGGTCCGCCATCCCCACTCCGGATGGCCCTCGACCTTATAACTGCCCGATACTGAGATACTTCCGTCCGTGCCGGCGGTCCCGCTGCAAAGCATCATCTGATCGGCGAGATGCCAGGAATCGGTCCAGAACGCCTCGACCGCCTCCGACTTTGGGCTGCCGTTGATAAGCAGCAGCCCTTCCTTCACTTCATCTTCGAAGACCCATGTGTATGAGATCTCGAGCACCTGTCCGCCGACACGTTCTGTTACCGACGCAGTTCCCTGGGATTCCCGGATCGGATTCTCCGTATCCCAAACCATGTGCAGGCGGTTGGTACCGGACCATTTGCCGCTCAACGCCGAAAGCGCGATCGAAATAGCCATAATGATCTAATTTCCTCCGGTCAGGGTGATAACTGAGATCGATGCTCCG
>JAJNPX010000412.1 GCA_021155145.1 Acidisarcina sp.
TATCACTTTTTTCAGCGGCGTCGCCTCGGGCAAACGAACCGAACAAGGCACAGTAGGAAATATCGTTGTTTTTGCAGATCTCAATGATCTTGTTTGTGTCTGACTCGGAAAGTCTCATTCTCGCCTCCAAAGTGTTTCACGTCGTTCGACTAGCTTATCCATCTCAAGTCCCGGTGTTCCGTACCACTCATCTGCCGTAGTGTCGCGGACCCATTCAAACCCGTGCTTCTCATACATCTCTTTTGCACCGGGCACAAAATATGTCGTATATAAAAATATCCGCCCGATATCTGTTGTCGCCGCAAATTCGTCAACTGCGTCAAGCAGTTTGTGACCGACGCCGTTTCCCTGCGCCTTTGGGTGAACGGCCATACTGCGAATGTACAAGCCCTCGGGTTCGGTAGTCAGCGAAACAGTGCCGACCACGTCGCCATCTGTTTCGGCTACCCACTGCGGCCCTTCGGCAAAACGGCCCGCTATCTCATCTGCCTTCGGCGTAACTACCTCGAATGCTTCGGGTGTATAGTTCTCGCGATATACACCGAATGCCTCATAGAGGACATTCGATATCGCCTCCGCATCCTCGGGCGTGGCCAGTCTGACGATCACATCCGCCGCCATCTCTTAACCCGCCGCTGATGCTTTCGCTGGCTGATACATCTTCGCCAGCCTTTCTGCATCCTCAAAAAACAAACCTTCGCCGACGGGCTGGATCGCTTTCACGATCAGCTCACTCCACTCCTTATCGGCCAACTTTTCGACGACCCAGCCGATCAGATACTGCTGGGCGAGACATCCTCCGGCGGTCGCGACGTTTCCGTGCGAGACGAAGGGCTTTTCGATCACCTCGACACCCAGGTTTTCGAGAACCGGCTTTGACGTCGGATAGGTGGTCGCCGTCTTTCCTTCGAGCAAGCCGAGTTTCGCCAGAATAAGCGAACCCGAGCAGATCGAACCGATCATTTGTCGCTCCGGATCGAGTTCAAATTTCGACAGCCACGCGTCATCGGTTATCCGATCGCGCGTTCCGGGGCCGCTGACAAACAGTACCGCATCTGCCCAATCCGCATCTTCCAACCGCCCGTGTGTCGCCGTGCGGATACCGGTCACCGACGTGTGCTCCGCCTTCTCGCCGAGGATTCTTACATTCCACCCTTCCAACCGGACGCGGTTCAAAAGGTCCCACATCAACCAAAGGTCGATGTCCGTAAAATTATCAAAGATAACGATCGCAATATTAGACATAAATTTCGCCTTTCAAATAGGTCACCGCATTTCCCCCGATCTTCACTCGATCTCCATTCAACTCGCAAAAGAGTTCGCCGCCGCGTTTCGAAACCTGTCGGGCATGCAGTTTGTTCTTGCCAAGTTCCTCGGCCCAATACGGGATCAGCGAACAGTGGATCGCACCCGTTACCGGATCTTCATCGATGCCGATCCGTGGTGCGAACATTCGCGATGCAAAGTCGCAGTCGTCGCCCGGTGCCGTCACGATCACCTCGTCATACGGCAGTTGCAGTACGGCGCGAAGGTCGGGTGAAAGCCCGCGAACCTCTTCCTCATTCTCGGCCCGCAGGAACACCATATTTCCCTGCGACTCCCACATCTTCGCCGGCACGATCCCGACCGCCCTTGCGATCTCATCCGAATGTTCGATCTCGGTCATCGGGTACGCAGGAAAATCCATGACGAGTCTGTCGCCATGCCTCTCCACGCCGAGATGCCCGCTCCGCTCCGAATGAAACGGAATGAACGCGTCCTCGAGTTTTAACTCGTTAAATATCACGTGCGAACTCGCGAGCGTCGCGTGCCCGCAAAGATCCACTTCCACCTCGGGCGTGAACCAGCGAATGCGATAACGGTCGCCTTCTTTTACAAAGAATGCCGTTTCCGAAAGATTGTTCTCCGCCGCGATATCGCGCATCGTGCGGTCCGGCAGCCAGGATTCGAGCGGCACTACCGCCGCTGGGTTCCCGCCGAACCGCTCGCTCGTGAACGCATCCACCTGAAAGATCTGAAGTATCATTTCGCTGCACTTATCCCCTGTGTTTCCAAAGATCCCTTTTCCCGTTCATCTCGCTGCCAGGCTAAGAAGCCCCGCAAGTGCATCGAGAAAAAGATCAGGCTCCCGATCATCATCGCAATGCTGCCGGTCATAAAACCGAACGCGGACCAACTCAAACTCGCGATCATAAAGAGTACAAAACCGATCTTGCTCTTATTTCCCAACAGAAATACGCCGGTCAAACCACACACCGTCGCAAGCCAATCGATGCCGTAATATTGCATAAGCCCACAGCTCGGAGTTCCACCTTTAGGTGGCCCCGCATTGCACTAAAGGCGCCTCAACTTCAACTGAAGCCAGCTTAAGCTGGAACTCCAAACTTAGGACCCCACAGCGATCGCCTGGATCTCGATCTTCGTCCCAAAATGCAGATCTTTCACCGGCACGATCGCTCTCGCCGGCCGGTGATCGCCCATTACCTCAGCGTATTTCTTATTCACCGCTCCCCAAAGCTCCATGTCCGAGACATATATCGTGAACTGAAGCACGTGCGTCAGATCGCTTCCCGCCGCTTTCAACACCGCCTCGACATTTCTTAATGCGAGTTCCGTCTGCTCGCCGATATCACCCGTAAACGGCTCACGCGTATCAAGCATTATCGGCAACTGCCCCGACACAAATATCAATCCGCCGTGCTCAATGCCCGGCGAGTAATGGCCCTTCGGTTGGGGTTGGTCTGGTGGTTGGATAGTTCTCATACTTAGTTATAGGCAAGCGCAAGCACGGTCAGGTCATCGTTTCTCGCGGCCGAACCCCTGAAATCGTCGATGTGGCCAAGGCAGCGGCGGATCATTTCCTTCGGGACGTGCGTGTCGCAGCCGGCAATCGCATCGAACAAGCCAAGAGTGCCGTACTCGGCGCCTTCGACGTTCGTCGTCTCGGTAACGCCATCGGTGAATAAGAACAGCGAATCGCCTTTATGAAGCGTCAC
>JAJNPX010000437.1 GCA_021155145.1 Acidisarcina sp.
AGAACCTGGTGGCGACCCAATCCGGCGGGCTGGTCGTACAGGATCCGACAAACCGGACTCGCGACTTTGGCCCGGCACTCGCCGACCAAAGGCATACATTTGTAATGAGCTTTGTCGGCCGGCCGCAGTTCAATTTTGAGAACGATGCCCTTAACTACCTCGTAAACAATAATCAGTTCGGGATCATTACCACTCTCAACAGCGGCGAGCGATTCAATATCGTCGCGGCGACGGACATCAACGGCGATGGCTTCACGGGATCGGACAATCCGGTTGGCATCGGGCGAAACTCCGGTGTGACACCAAAACAGTTCAACCTCGACCTGAGGTATTCGCGGTATATCCCGATCACCGAAAGGTTCAGGATCGAGGCATTCGTAGAGTTCCTGAACCTCTTTAACGTCAACAGCGTGTTTCAGATCAACAGCCTTACGGTGACGACCGATGCGCTTGGAAACGCGACTCAGGCGTTGCCGACGCCGCAGACACGGGCCGTGACATCGCTCGACAGCCGGCAGGCGCAGATCGGGTTCAAGTTCATCTTCTAGGCGGGCTTGGGAAGGTGCCGGGTGCTTGTCGAAGGCGGGCACCCGGCTTAATTGTTATAATGGTCACTCTCCCGAACCGATAAAATGGGATTGCACGAAGCAAAGATCAAGGGACCCGTGGAAGAGCTGCCGGATGCGTGGTGGTACCGGGTCTATGCCGGGGTGATCGTTATGACGATCATTGTCATCTCTCTGCTTTGGGCTTTTTCGAGATACTTTTCCAGTTAGGCCGATAATGCAATTTCTCGATTGGGCGGTCGTCGTCGTTTATCTTGCATACGTCATTTGGGACGGCATCAGGATGACGAAGCACAGCGGCAGCGCCGAAGGATATTTCCTCGCTAACCGGAGCCTGCCCTGGTGGGCGGTCGGGCTGTCTGTGATGGCGACTCAGCTCTCGGCGATCACGCTGGTCGGAACGACAGGCCAGGCATACGCCGACGGGATGCGCTTTTTGCAGTTCTACTACGGACTGCCGCTCGCGATGGTAATACTCTGCATCACGGTCGTACCGTTCTTTTACAGGGCGAACGTCTTTACCGCGTATGAGTATCTCGAGAAACGCTTCGACTCAAAGACACGCTCTCTGACCAGCTTCTTTTTCCTGATCTCGCGCGGCCTCGGCGTCGGGGTGATCATCGCGGCCCCGTCGGTGATCTTGTCGATCGTGCTTGGCTGGAGCGAGATCCTTACGATATTCGTCATCGGCCTCTCGACCACCGCGTATACGATGATCGGCGGAGTGCAGGCGGTCACGTGGACCGATGTAAAGCAGATGGTCGTCATCTTCGTCGGATTGTCGATCGTGCTCTTTGTGATCGTTTCGCAATTTCCGGCGGGCGTGACGCTTACCGACGGCCTCTATCTCGCCGGTTCGCTCGGCAAACTCGAGACGGTGAACACGAGCTTTGACCTGACCGAGAAATATACGATCTGGTCGGGCACCATCGCCGCCCTGTTCTTGTTCCTTTCATACTTCGGCTGCGACCAGAGCCAGGTGCAGCGGTTCTTGACAGCAAAGTCGGTAAGCCAGGGCCGGACGTCGCTCCTTATGAGCGCCTTTCTCAAGATACCGATGCAGTTCATGATCCTGCTTATCGGGGTACTTGTTTTTGTCTTTTACCAGTTTGCCATGCCGCCGATGATCTTTAACGCGGTCGAAGAGGCAAAGCTGGTCCCAAACGCCCAGTATCAGGCACTGCAGGCGGACCACAACGCGGCACACGACAGACGCGAACAAGCGGCGCTCGCATTTGTTCAGAATAGGAGTGACCAGGCGCGTAATGACTACATTGCCGCCGACAAAAGCTTCAACGACGCACGGAAGAACGCAGTCGATTACGTTAAGGCAACTACCAGCAACACAAGCTTTAACGATGTCAACTACGTTTTTCCGTCGTTCGTTGTCGCAAATATGCCGATGGGCGTGATCGGGCTCATCATCGCGGCGATATTCGCGGCGGCGATGTCGTCGATCTCGGCAGAATTGAATGCGCTGGCTACCGCATCGACGATCGATTTTTACAAACGCCACTTTAAAAAGGACGGCACCGACCGCGATTACGTGAGGTTCGGACGTTTTGCGACGCTCCTCTGGGGCACCTTTGCGTGCATTGTCGCGATCTATGCGACAAATCTCGGTTCGCTGATCGAGGTGGTGAATAAATTCGGGTCTTTCTTTTACGGGTCGCTGCTCGGGGTCTTCGTACTGGCGATCGGCGTCCGGCGGGCGAGGGCGAGAGGCGCGTTCTTCGGGCTTTTGTTCGGAATTGCCTCGGTCTGGATCGCGAGCATCTATACCAATATCGAGTTCCTTTGGTTCAACGTGGTCGGCTGCGTGGTTACGGTCACCGCCGGTTACCTCATCAGCCTCACGGTGCCGGATACCGACGATAGCGGAGACGCGGAGGCACAGAGAGTTTAACTTCCTACGAGATTTATGCCGCGAACATCAATTGCAAGATTGCTTGTCCTTTCGTTCTTTTGTTTTTCAGTATCTCTGCAGCTGATCGTACCGGAACCGGCGACAGCGCAGGTGCGACCGCTGTACGACCTCGGGGCGAGCGGCCTCGGGCAGGCTCTCAAACGCCTCCAGACCACGGCGAGCGCCCTCCACACGGCTGCCCATCCTGACGATGAGGATTCGGGCTTGCTTGCTTATCTTGCCCGGCACGATCGGGCCAGGACGGCGTACCTGGCGTTAAACCGCGGCGATGGCGGGCAAAACGTCATCGGACAGGAATTGTTCGAAGGCCTCGGCGTGATCAGAACGGAAGAACTGCTGCAGGCGAGGCGTCTGGACGGCGGAGGGCAGTATTTTACCCGCGTAATGGATTACGGCTTCTCAAAACGGCGGGAGGAAGCGGCGCGGATATGGGGCGAACGCGAGGTGCTGGGCGATATGGTCCGGGCGATCAGGCTGTATCGGCCGCTCGTGATCATCTCGCGTTTTTCGGGTACGCCTGCGGATGGCCACGGACAGCATCAGCTTGCGGGCTATCTTACGCCCATCGCGTTCAAGGCGGCAGCCGACCCGAAAGAGTTTCCCGAGCATTTCAAGGAAGGGCTCGAACCGTGGCAGGCAAAGAAGCTCTATGTTTCACAGAGTTTTGTGGCCAATCCGCAGAATCAGCCGACGCTTACGATAAATACCGGCGAATATGACCCGCTCATCGGCCGCTCTTATTTCGAGATCGCGATGGAAGGCCGGAGCCAGCACAAATCGCAGGAAATGGGGATGCTCGAACTGCGAGGCCGACAGATGTCGGGAATGAGGCTGGTCGAGAACCTGACGGGGAAAGACCTCTCAAAGGAGACGAGCGTATTCGACGGCATCGACACATCGATAAAAGGGATCGCGGCGCTCGCGGGCGACAGCAACTCGAACCTGACGCCAAAGCTTGCGGCACTGCAGGCCACGGCCGAAGAGGCAATGCGGACGTACGATCCCTTTGCACCTGAAAAGCTGATACCGATCCTCGCTCGCGGCCATAAGGAAGCCCGCGAGGCGGAGTTGTCGACGCGCGACCCGGAGTCGAAGGCTCTGCTACGCGAAAAGCAGGATGAGTTTGCCCGGGCACTCTTGATGGCGGCGGGTATCGTGATCGACGCCCTAAGCAGCCGCGATACCATCGTCGCGGGCGATTCGGCGGATGTCGCGATCAGGATATTTGCTCCGGAGAATGCAGCGGCAACGATCGTTGACACGGCATTAGGCGTCCCCGCCGGTTGGACGGCGACGAAGACCGAAGAACCGGCCCAGGAACCTTCATCGGGATTCAGGCCGCGGCGCGAGGCCGCATTCGGCGCGGCGTTCTTTCGCCTGGCCACGCCTGCGGACGCAAAGCTGACAACACCCTATTGGCTTGAATCGCCGAGAAAGAATTTCAACTTCGACTGGTCAAACGCTGGCAATGCAAAGAATCTTCCGTTCGGGCCGCCGCTGGTCACGGCAAAGGTGAGGCTTAAGATCGGCGGCGAGGAAGTTGAAGTCGCCCGGGAAGTTCAATACCGCTACGCTGACGACATACGCGGCGAGATCAGGCGAGACATCAACATCGTACCGGCCCTTGCGGTCGGGCTGCAGTCAGACCTTCTGATCGCTCCCGTTTCTGCCGCCCCGCAGAAACACCGGCTGGTCATGACCGTTTCAAACAATACCGATGCTCCGGCGAAAGGCACAGCGAGATTTGCCCTGCCCGCCGGATGGCAGTTGGCGCCGGCCTCGTCACCCTTCGAGCTTCGGCGAAAAGGTGATAAGACCGCGCTTTCGTTCGATCTGACGATCCCGGCGAATGCGCGGCCCGATTCATATTCCCTGACCGCGATCGCCGAAATGAACGGGCGTTCCTTTGACCGTTCGGTCCAGGAGATCGCTTATCCGCACATTCAAACGCATCGCATTTACACAAGAGCAGATGTCAAAGCGCAGGTTATGGACCTCAGGATCCTGCCGGTAAGGGTCGGCTATATCATGGGCAGCGGCGACAAGGTGCCCGAAGCGATCAGGCGAATGGGTGTCGATGTGACCATGCTCGATGAGAAGATGCTCTCGACCGGCGATCTGGCTCAGTTCGACACTATCGTGGTCGGTATCCGTGCATCGCAGGTAAGGCCCGATTACGTCTCGAACAACGGACGGCTTACGGAGTTCATGAATCAAGGCGGGACGCTGATCGTCCAATACCAGCAGCAGGAGTATGTGCGGTTAGGCCTACAGCCCTATCCGGCAAAGATGGATGGGAACATACGCGTGACCGACGAGAACGCCGCCGTGAAGATCCTGCAGCCTCAGCATCCCGTATTCAACACGCCGAATCGGATCGGTGACGCCGATTGGCTCAACTGGGTCCAGGAAAGAAATCTCTATTCGTTCTCGGATTTCGATGCGTCAAAATACACGGCCTTGCTCGAATCGCACGATGAGGGCGAGCCCGAAAAAACCGGGGGCATGGTCTATGCAGAGGTAGGAAAGGGAAAGTACATCTATACATCCTATTCCTGGTTCCGCCAGCTTCCGGTAGGTAATCCGGGCGCATACCGCATCTTCGCAAATATGTTGAGTCTCTCAAGGCAGGAATAAATGCAGACGAAAGAAGAAACAGAGAAATTTCCGGCCGAGACGTATAAGAAGAATGTACTTGCGGACTGCTTTGCGGATGCAAAGGAACATTTTCTCGACGCATATCATCAGGTCGATCTGGCTCATGCCGTAATGCTCTTTGAGCAGGAGATCATTACCGGGGGCGAACTCGCGGCGATATTGAACGCACTTGTTCAGCTTGATTTCGACGCGATCCGTTCGCGGCAGTACGACGGCTCGTTCGAGGACCTTTTCTACCTGCTCCAGCAGGAGATAGCAAAGCTCTGTGACCCCGACACGGCCGGCAAGCTCCACACGGCGCGCAGCCGGAACGATATCGACGTGACGATCTATCGGCTGCATTTGCGGGAAGATACGCTGACTCTGATACGCTCGGCCATGGACCTCAGGCAGGTCTTTCTCGACCTCGCGTCCCGCAATCACGAAACACTGATCCCGGCATATACGCATACGCAGCCGGCACAGCCATCGACGATGGCCCATTTCCTGCTCGCCATGGCCGAGAATGTCGGGCGTGACATCAGGCGGCTTCAACACGCGTTCGAGAATATGAACCATTGCCCGCTCGGTGCGGGAGCGATCACGACCACGGGTTTTCCGATCGATCGCGGGCGGGTGGCCGAATTGCTCGGCTTTTCGTCGCCGACGGTGAATTCCTATGGCTCGATCGCGTCGGTCGATTATTTTACCGAGACGCTCGGTGCCGTCTCGGCCCTGCTGGTCAACACGGGCAAGTTCGCACAGGAATTTCTGCTGATGGCGATGATGGAATTCAATGCCATTCGCCTGCCCGACGGCTATGTGCAAGGTTCCTCGATAATGCCGCAAAAGAGAAATCCGGTCGCACTTGAGCATATCCGTGCGATCGGCAGCAAGGCCCTCGGCCAGGCACTCGGTGTGATCACGGCGGTCCACAATACACCGTTCGGCGATATCAACGATGTCGAGGACGATCTTCAGCCGCTGATCTATTCGGCGATGCGCGACGCAGACCGGGCCGTCGCTCTCTTTGCCGGCACGTTGAGGTCAGCGACGTTCAACTTCGACGTTCTGAAAAAGCGGGCGGGCGAGAACTTTATCGCCGTGACGGAGCTGGCCGATGTGATCGTTCGAAAGGAGAATCTTCCTTTCAGGCTCTCGCACAAGATAGTCGGTATCTCAGTTAGGAGCGCCATCGATGCCGGCTCGGGCATCACGCATGAGATACTGCAAAACGCCGCTCACGAAGTGATCGGAAGGCCGCTCGGCCTGAGCGACGATGAACTCGCGGCGGCGATCTCGCCCGAGAATTTCGTTAACGTCCGCACCATCTTTGGCGGCACCGCTCCAGCCGAAACGCGCCGGGCGCTCTCCGTCGAGCGGGAACTCGAGGTAGAGGATGACACGTGGTACGTCAGCACCCTCGATGGCTTAAGACTCGCACGCCAGAATCTGGACCGAACCGTCAAAAAATATCTCGCGAGAAATTAGAGATTGACAAGTGAATCAAGAATCGATTATGGTAATTTTCGATAGATAATTGTCAGTTATACGATGAACCGACGCAGCATTAACAACTTTAGCTACTTTTATTTTTACTTTTTTGGTAAAGCGGCTAAGGTTTGGTCAGATCCTGCGTAGAGGAATAAAGATCACCAAAACGAAGCCGTGAACCTAAGCAGTTCGCGGCTTTTTGGTTTTTAGGAGCAATGAATGGATCTTCAGGAAAGCAGAAAAAGGATCGACGCGATCGATGAACAGATAGTCGCGCTTTTGAACCGGCGTGCGGCCGAGGTCAAGCAGATCGCCCGCATGAAGTCGGCGGCCGGCCTGCCGACGATCGACCGCCGGCGTGAGGACGAGATCTACCGAAGAGTATCGGCCGAGAACTACGGCCAGATCGACAACGAGGCGCTGATGCGGATCTTTGAACAGATCGTCGCCGAATCGCGGCGAATACAAGCTAAAGGTGCTCCGGAGATAGTCGAGATCGGCGGCGCGATACAGTGAGCGTCGTAGCGATACAGGGAGTCAGAGGCTCATACAGCGAAGAGGCCGCTTGGAATCTTTTAGGACAGGACGCCGAGATCGTCGAGTGCCAGGATTTTGCTGCCACCTTCGCTGCGGTTGCCACCTCACAGGCGGAATTTGCCGTCGTGCCGGTCGAGAACAAGATCGTTGGGGAGATCGCAGACTCGGTGAACCTGCTTCGGCAGGGTGACTTTCGGGTCCACGACCGGTTTCCGCTACAGGTCAAGCATGTTCTCGCCGG
>JAJNPX010000441.1 GCA_021155145.1 Acidisarcina sp.
GCGGCGACTGAGCCGGGAATTCAGGGAGTTTCACTCGATCCCCGTGGACGCTCCGCTCGTCGGCACGCTCGGCGAACTCCGGGAGCTAAAGGGCCAGCGAGATCTCGTCCTCGCCGCGAACGAGTTGGCGGGCCGGTTTCCCGATTGCCGATTCGTGATCGTCGGCAAGGACAGCTCGGGCGACCGCTCGTTCCGTCGGGAACTTCGCCGAATGGTAAAAGTATTCGGCCTGCAGGACCGCTTTCTCTGGCTCGATTGGATCGACGACACCGATTCGTTCTATTCGGCGATAGATATCTTCGTGTCACCCTCATACAGCGAAAGTTTCGGCCTCGCGATGCTCGAAGCAATGGCCCATGGAAAGCCGGTTGTCGCCACTGAGACCGAAGGCGCACGCGAACTCTTTGGAAAACGCGCGGACCTCGTTCCGATCAAAGACCCGGTCGCACTCGCGAACCATATCTCGCGCCTGCTAGCCGACCCGCGGTCATGCGATCTTGTCGGCGAGGAAAATAGAAAGGCTGCGGGCGGAAAATTCTCGCTCGATCGTATGATCGACGAGACCGAAGCACTCTACCTGAGGCTGCTGCGGGGTTAGTTTTTGGGCGGCAAGCGGGAATATTGGACCGAAGTGTCCTACTTACAAATGCATGATCAGTTTTGATTCGACAACCTGTACCGATCTCGCCGCCGCCTCGAGCCGCGAATGGCTCGAGACCAACGGCATCGGCGGTTTTGCCTCGGGCACGATCTCGGGTGCCAACACTCGCCGATATCACGGCCTGCTCACGGCCGCGACCGAGCCCCCGCTCGGCCGTGTCACAATGGTCTCAAAGATCGAAGAGACCGTCACGATCGAGGGCAGAACTTACGAGCTTTCGGCGAATCGCTATCCTGGCAGCGTTCACCCGCAGGGGTTTAGATTCATCACCTCGTTTCGGCTCGATCCGTTCCCCGTGTGGACCTACTCGTTAGACGGTGTGGAACTGGAAAAGCGCGTCTTTATGCCGCACGGCCGAAATGCCTGCGTCGTCGCGTATAAAGTGTATTTTGAGAAGCGCGGAAAGCGGCCGGCGGTCACGATGAGTGTCCGCCCGATGCTCTCTTTCGTTGACTACCACCATCTCCGCCAACAAACCGACGAATTCAACGGTCAATACGCCGCCTCCAAAAATTCGATCGAGATGCGCCCCGATGCCGCGCTTCCCCCGATCTTTTTTTCGCACAATGCGGTAGATCTGGCGGATACCGGCTTTTGGTATTGCGACTTTGAATACGCGGTCGAAGAAGAGCGGGGATTCGACTTTCGAGAGGATCTTTACCAGCCCTTCGAACTTACCTTTGACCTTAAAAAGGCGGCGTATATTACGATGTCCGCCGCCGAGCCGCTGCTCGAAACGCCTGAGAGCCTCGAAAAGGCGGAGCGAAAAAGGCGGAAGTCATTGATAAAGGCGGCCCGTGCGGTCGGCGATACTCAAGAACAACTCGTACTGGCCGCAGACCAGTTCATCGTCAGCCGCGGCGAGGGGAATACCGTGATCGCCGGTTACCCGTGGTTTTCCGAGTGGGGACGCGACACGATGATCGCGCTCCCGGGACTTACGTTGGCGACGGGCCGTGCCGAGATCGCGAAAAATATAATCGCCGAATTCGCTCGTAGCGTGTCGGAGGGTATGCTTCCCAACCGCTTTCCCGATGCCGGCGACACGGCCGAATACAACACCG
Organism: Acidisarcina sp.; assembly: GCA_021155145.1. Classification (GTDB taxonomy): domain Bacteria; phylum Acidobacteriota; class Blastocatellia; order Pyrinomonadales; family Pyrinomonadaceae; genus OLB17. The sequence goes on from JAJNPX010000441.1 coordinate 1,726, forward strand.
TCGATGCCACGCTATGGTATTTTGAGGCTGTTCGGGCATACGTCGAGGCGACCGGCGATCTCGATTTTATCCGTGCGGAGATCTACCCGATCCTGGCCGAAATACTCGCCTGGCACCTGCGCGGCACGCGCTACAACATTCACGTGGACACCGACGGGCTGCTCTATTCAGGATCGCCGGACGTGCAGCTTACCTGGATGGACGCCAAGATCGGCGACCTCGTGATCACACCTCGCACGGGCAAGGCGGTCGAGATACAGGCCCTCTGGTTCAACGCACTCTGCATCATGGCGGATCTCGCCGCCGGTTTTGGCGACGAGGACGACCGCTCGAAATACGTTTCGATGGCCGAACTCGCCCGTCAATCCTTCAACGCGGTCTTTTGGAACTCCGAAGAGCGGTGCCTCTACGATGTGGTCGAAAATGGTACCCGCGATGGATCGGTCCGGCCGAATCAGATATTTGCCGCGTCGCTCTATCACTCAATGCTCGACGAGGACAGGGCCCGGGCGGTGGTCGATCGGGTCGAAGCCGATCTGCTCACGCCCGTCGGCCTTAGGTCGCTGTCGCCGCGTGACCCGCGATATGTGCCCGTCTATATCGGCTCGCCGTTCCAGCGGGACTCGGCCTATCACCAGGGCACGGTTTGGGCGTGGCTCATCGGCGGCTTTATCGACGCTTACCGCCGCGTCTATCCCGAACGCGAGGACCGAATCGCGGAAATACTCACCGGCCTCGAACGCCATCTACACGAAGCGGGCGTCGGGCAGATATCGGAGATCTTCGATGCCGAACCGCCGCATACCCCGCGCGGGTGCCCGGCCCAGGCATGGTCGGTCGCAGAGGTGCTTAGGGTGATGGATAGGTCAAAGGCCCAGGAATTCTAGCGCCTCGCGGCCGAGCGCGCCCATTTGCTGCGAGAGTTCCTGCGGATTCATACCGGCGATCGATCGCATCATCGTCTCGAACTGCTTCGCATCCTGCGCGTTTCTCGCCTTATACGACTCTCTCAGTTCGGCCTTGTATGCCTCGATCTGCTTCTCGTGAAGCTTTTCGGCACGGGCGTCGTAGGCAATGGTCGATTTTGCATTCGAGATCTTCTCTACCGCCTTCATGTCATCGGTCATTGCCTTGAACGGATTAAACACCGACTTGACTTTCGCTAGATCCGCAAAAAATTTCGGCTGCTTATCCTTGAACTCCTTTAACAGCGGCAGGATCTTGGCCGAACTTGCAAAAAACGACAACGATCTACTGAACTGTGCTTCGAGCGGAGATTTTCCCGCGTGGCCAGCCCGCAGACCGCTGCCTTTGCCGTTGCTCGCGTCTGAAATATAGATATTGGTGATCAGGATAGCCAGAAACTCTTCGGTATTGCTGTATCGCTTCAGCCCACCTGCGACGGGCCGGGCATCGTTAAGTCGCAAGCCGCCACGAATGGCGTGGATCATCTCGTGAAATAATATTTCGTCCGGCAATCCGCCGTTCTTGTGCTGTTTGCCCTTTTTTATCTGAAAGCAATGGCTCCCTTCCGAATATGCGACCGGATTGAACACAACGTGCCCTTTTATACTG
>JAJNPX010000447.1 GCA_021155145.1 Acidisarcina sp.
AAGGCGTCGGAACCAGTTGCCTTCCTGAACGAATCCGTGAAGTTGAAATACCACAAGCTCCGCGTCACAGTTCTTATTCAATTCGCCGAGCCTGATCGCCAATTTCATCTCTTTGGTCAGAGCGTCGATCCATTGGCGTGTCAACTTCGAAATAAGCTCTCGGACCTTGCCCGGCCGGTCATCCATTTCGGCTGAAACTGCGTAAAAGAAACATCCGCCCCGGTTGCAGGTGTTATCGACGCTACTGATCCAGGCGTCGAGCAATGCCAGCAGTCGCGCAAGCCCGTGTTCGATGTGCTCGGCAGGCTTGATGACCTCGGCCACGAACATACGGCTTGCCGCTTCGAGCGTCGCGATCTGAAGGTCCTCTTTTGAGCCGAAGTGGGCAAAGAGTCCGCTTTTGCTCATTTGAAGCTCATTTGCGAGGCGCCCGATCGTGAGGCCCTCAAGCCCATCGGCAGAGGCGATATCGATGCTCGTCCGCAAGATCTCCTGGCGTGTCCTTTCTCCTCGGGAGTTTGTACTAGCTGTATCCATCATTTAGAACGACCGTTCGTATTTTAAAGTACGACCGTTCGATGCTGACGGGACTGGGTAAGTTGCTTCGCCGCAGGCCTTCAGCCGGATCGCCTCTCGGAGCGAATTACACGGATCGTCTGGTCGAGGGTCAAAAGAACGATGCTCTTGCCATCGGGATGGAACTTTGCGTTCCACGGTGTCGCTTCGGCCAAAATGGTCAGGACGTTGGCACCGGTTGCGGGATCCCAAAGTTTGTACGTCATATCGGAAGATGCAGTGATCACGCGCTTCCCATCCTTGGAAAAGGCGATGCCGTTAACGCTCTCATCGTGCCCGTTCAAGACGATCGAACGCCTCTGTGTGGCCGCGTCGAACACCACACCGTTCCTCCCAATAGCTGCTGCGACCCACCTCGAATCCGGACTGAACGCGAGACAGGTGATCCGCGACCTCTGACCCGCGAAGGTTCCCAGAAGCTTTCCGTCTGAAAGTTGCCACACCTTTACAGTGCCGTCGCTGCCGCCTGTTGCCGCCAATTTTCCGTCGGGACTTAGTGCCACGTAATGCACGCCGCCCACGTGGGGAAACTCGAGCATTACGTCGCCGGTCTCAGCATTCCATAAACGCGCCCTCTCACCATTCGCGGCGGAGAACACCTGTTTCGCGTCTGCCGTAAATCCAACCGACACCAATTGTACGCCGCTCACGGTTTCCAATGTGCGCAGTTCTTTTGCACTTGCGGTCTCCCACAATTTTATCTTGCCGTCATTTCCGACGGTGACCAATCGTTTGCCGGCCGCGTCAAACGCCGCCGCATTTGCCGATGCGGCGTGTCCGGCCCACTCTTGAACGACTTGTCCGGTCGCAGCGTTCCACACACGAAGTTTTCCGAGCCAGGAGGCGGACGCCATCTGCCGGCCGTCAGCACTGAAGTCAATACCGTACGTGCTTGCGTCGATCTTCCAATTGTCGCTTGCGGCCTCGTCACGCCATCTTTTTACAGAGCCGTCGCCGGACCCCGTGAAGATCTGATCTTGATAAAAGGCAACTGAGTTTACCGACTTGGTATGTCCGAGCAGAACCGCCGATCCCGCTCCGGTCGATACATTCCAAAGCCTCAACGATTGATCTGTCGATACACTTGCAAGGGTCTTTCCGTCTTTAGCGAATGCGACGCCGTTGACCCACTTGGAATGGCCATTTAGCTTATGAACCAATTTCTTGCTCTCGACGTTCCAGATCCTGACCACCGAATCTTTTCCGCCCACCGCGACCAGTTTGCTGTCAGGACTGAACGCGATCGCCTGGCCGGCTTTATAAACCTCATCACCCTCGGTCTCAAATGTCTCGGGTCCCTTCCATCCGTCCGTCTCCCATATTGCTGCCATCTTGTCGACTTCCCACGACGCGACGGCCAGATGCCTTCCGTTCGGGCTGAAGGCGATGGCGACGAGCGGCTTCTCACCATATTCGAGTCTCTTGATCGTCTCGCCTGTGGTAGTGCTCCAGATCTCAACGATTCCCCATACTCCGCGCTCGGTGTTTCGATCCCAGGAGCAGGCCGCTACCAAGGTTCCATCGGGACTGAATGCGGCCGCAGTTATCCCCTTGCCTTGACCCTGGAATCTACGGATCTCTGCATTGGTCGTGAGATCCCACATAATGACCGTATGCCTTGAGAATGCAACGAGGAGATGTCTGCCGTCGCCGCTGAAAACAACGGACTGCGGTACTAGGCTTTCATCTTTGAAATGGAAAGACTCCGAGCCGTTTGCTGTTGCGGTGACCTTGATCGTTCGGTCCGATGCGACTGTCGCGGTGGCCCTCCCATCGGGACTGATCGCCATCGCAAGTATCGGTGAATCATGTGGTGACCGCGATCCCAAATATTGGTTCGCCCGGGCATCGAGATACGACCATTCCCATCCGCGGTGTTTGGCCGGAGAATTCTCGAGCCATCGTTTCGCATCACCGGTTTCATTTAGACGAAGTGCACTTGAAGCTGCGGCGATATGGGCTAGGTAA
>JAJNPX010000460.1 GCA_021155145.1 Acidisarcina sp.
CGTTAAAGCAAAGAGTCTCGGGGGCGATCCGAAGATCGAATTCCGGTGCATGGACGCCGAGAGACTGGAATTTGAAGATTCGACATTTGACAGGGTCGTCTCGCAATTTGCGTTACTGCATTTTCCCGATCCCTTGGCGGCCCTGAGGGAGATCTATCGCGTAACCAAGCCCGGCGGGCGGATCGTCGTGTCGGTAGGCAGCAGCCCGCCGCTTTTATCTTTGGCCGGTTTGAAGCATCGGGTCGGGATTCTACCCGACATAGTCCGTCGTTTCCGGGGCAAGCAGCTTGTCGCACCCGATTTCTTGGATTCGATGGTAGAGCGTCATCTTTCAAACATCTCCGAACCTGAAGAGTCGCATTTGGCCAGTCATTCGCATAACAGGACTGAGGGGACGGCGTCGCTCGTGCGTTCCGCCGGGTTCAGGGTCTTGCAGACCCACTGGCAGGGCCATCAGGCAACGCTGGAAACGCCCGAGGAATTTTGGGAGATACAGCGGACATTTTCCAGTATCGCCCGCAAACGCTTGAACTCGGCTCCCGACGAAGAAGTAGAGGCTCTCCGGCAGAAGTTTTTGAAGCAATGTCGTGCCGTCCAATCTCTCGGCGGAAGTCTTGTTTATCCATTCGCCGCCTTTTATGTTGTGGCTCAAAGGCCGCATTAGCGCTCAGATCCAGATCACGTCAAAGTCGATAAAGTGAAAAACAACGAGAAGATCCGAATCGCGATGATCGGCTTAGGGGCGGTCACGCGAAACATACATCTGCCAGCCTATAGGACTCTGTCTGACAAGCTAGAAATTGTGGCGGGCTGCGATACCGATCCGGCTGCGCGGCTGACCGCTAAAGACAAGTTCGGTGTGCCGGCTGTCTTCGAGGATGCTCGAAAAATGATCATGGAGACAGCACCGGATATTGTCTCGGTTTGCACACCGCCGGCTTTCCATGTAGAGCAAAGCCTTTTGGCGCTGGAATACGGATGTCATGTCTTTTGCGAGAAGCCGGTCGCGGAGACCTTGGCCGATGCTGACAAGCTTGTTCGCTCGGCCGCGGAAGCCGAGCGCCACATCGTCGTCAACAATCAGTTCCCGTATATGAATATCCATCGGGCGGCGAAAGAGCGGATCGGTACTCCCGAGTTCGGAAAGCTGCTATTCCTGCAGGCGTCGCAGATCTTTCATCCGGACGAAGTAACCGAGGCGGATTGGCGAGGGCTTCTGCGTAGGCGTTTGTGTTTTGAGTTCGGAGTTCACGTTTTTTCGCTGGTCAGGTACTTCTTTGACGACGAGCCGATAGCGATCTCTGCACAAATGCCGAATCCGCTTTCGAAATTTCGTTCAGATGCCCTGAATCTGATCACTTTGGAATTTGCCGACGGGCGCGCGGCCTCGATCGTATTGAATCGGCTGAGCAACGCACGAGAGCGTTACCTGGACATGCGGCTCGACGGGGAATATGCATCCGTTCACACCTCTATTGGAGGGGAGATCCGTTTCGAGGCCGGACTTCATACGCGGCAAAAACGTCCGTTCGTGGGTTTCAGTTTTGTAAAGGGCGGGAAGGCGGTTATCGAGAATGGAACCCGATCGAGAGTCATAGCAAAGGACGGCATAAATCCCTTTGCCTCCTCGACGGCATACCACTTCAACAACTTTATTGACTCGATCAGAAACGGCAACACACCGCAGGGAACTGTTGCGGACAACAGAAAAACGCTCGCCTTGGTTTTTGCAGCGTATGATTCCGCGGAGACTCGCAACCCGGTGTATCTGAAAGATCTCGAGCCGGCGGAGGGCCGTACGGAATTGTCTGTGTCCGAAGGCGCGGCCATAGCTTCGTAATTGTCGTTATTCCGTTGATGGTTATGCGGCGAACGCCCCTTGATCACACAAAGATCCGTGCAGGGATAGTCGGCGCCGGGTTGATGGGGCCGTGGCACGCTCGTGCGATAAAAGGTGCAGGTGGCCACCTGGTCGGCGTGGCGGATATCGATGCCAAGCGCACCACTCAATTAGTCTCGCGGTTTCCCGCTGCACGGGGCTTCGGCGACGTTGACGAGATGCTGACACGAACGGGACTGGACGTGCTGCATATTTGCACCCCTGTCAAAAGCCATCGAGAGATCGCGGAGCTCGCGATCGAGGCCGGAGTTAATTTGATAGTTGAAAAGCCGCTTTTCCAAAATGCGGCGGAGACGATCCGACTTTACGAACTTGCGGAGAAACATCGTGTCAGCGTGCTGCCGGTTCACCAGTTCCCGTTTCAGAGAGGTGCGACGAAAGCAAGAACATCGATAACGAAGATCGGAAGGCTGATTCATATGCAGGCCTCGATCTGTTCCGCGGGGGGCGACGGCCTCGATGACGTTGAAAAAGACCGTATCGCAGCGGACATTGTCCCGCATCCGCTTTCTTTGTTTCAGTCGGTTCTGGACGGGCTTCTTCCTACCGATAACTGGGTCGTTTCACGCCAGAGCGTTGGCGAGCTTCGTATCTGGGGAAATTCGGAAGGTGTTTCGATGTCGATCCTTTTGAGTATGAATGCGCGGCCGACCACCAATTCATTTCAGATCTTTGGGACCAACGGGACGATCCATGTCGATCTGTTTCACGGATATTCGACGATTTTGAATGGCAGTGTTTCGAAAACCCGAAAGATCCTGCATCCATTCGA
>JAJNPX010000465.1 GCA_021155145.1 Acidisarcina sp.
GCGTTGGTATAAGAGACTCAGACTGCTCTCCGTTTATGAACCGGGCCGATACGATCGGAGATCCGGCTACCCGATTAACAACAATATGCAGGCCCCGTTCTCAGGGACGCGGGAGGTCGATTTTGTCACGACCGCGTGCGCTGTTTGGCGACGCGAAGTGTTTGATAGTGGCTTGAGGTTTGATGAATTCTTTCGGGACTATGGGGTCTTGGAAGATGCCCATCTGTCTCTGCGGGCCGGCCGCGATTGGAGGCTTCTTCAGTGCGGCGATGCCCGTTGCGAGGAACTTCACTCACCGAACGGCCGAGCCGACCGAAGCCGTATTGGATACAAGAGTGTAGCAAACTACTATTACGTTTTCCGTGACATATCGGGCCCCTTAGAATTTAGTCAAAAGTACTACTTTTGGCGTTTTCAGGCATTTGAGCTGTTCCGTATCGGGATGTCAGCGGTTCGCCGCCGGCGATGGGACGACGTAACGGAACTAATAGGAAGAGTAAATGCAATTTTCGCCGTACTCTTTGGAAAGCTCGGTATCCGAAACGGACAATGATGAATTGCTTTCATCGGACTGGCATTGCGATCCCGAGCGGAGTATCGGTCAGGAGCTTGATCTGGATCCTTTAATGCGATTGGCATTGATCTCACACAAAATAGTTTGGAGGTTGGAAAACTCCGGGTCGGGCTATGCAACAGACGGCGGGTTTCCATTTCAGGTCGAAGCGATATCCGAGCTTTTTGACAGCACTCGCGTTGTGGTTCCTTGCAAAACACAACCCGCTCAAGAAGGTCTTTCGCCTCTGACCGGGCGTGATCTGAGTGTGGTCCCTTTGGCAGTTCCGGCCGGCCAGGGCTTCAAACGCAAACTTGGCTTTACCGCGTGGCTTATAAGGAACGGTAGGGTAATCTGGCGAGAGGTACGGAAGGCAGATGCGGTACATACGCCGATTCCCGGGGATGTTGGGACGATCGGGATGCTATTCGCTCTTTTGCAGAGGAAGCCGTTTTTTGTAAGGCTTTGCGGGAATTGGTTTGTCCCGAGGACGCTAGCCGAGCGGTTCTGGAAATGGGCTATGGAGCGGTTTGCGGGTGGAAGAAATGTGATGCTTGCCACAGGCGGCGGGGCGGTCTCGCCATCGGAAAAGAACCCAAATATCAAGTGGATATTTTCGACGTCCCTCACCGCGAAACAGCTCTCTGTGGGTCGGCCACGGCAATTGCCAAGTAACCGTGGACCCCGACTGATAATCGCCTGTCGTCAAGAGGAAGGCAAAGGAACAGATGTCGTTATCGATAGCTTGCCCTTGATCGCCGAAGCATTTCCTGATGTGACGCTTGAGGTAGTAGGCGACGGGTCGAAGCTGGTCGCTCTTAAGCGAAGGGCAGAATCATTGGGCGTTTCGGAAAGGGTGATATTTCACGGTAAGGTAGAGCAGTCGAGAGTGCCTGAGCTGCTTAAAAGCGCCGATATCTTTTGTTACCCGACGGCTGCTTCTGAGGGTTTCCCAAAGGTTGTAATTGAAGCACTTGTTAGCGGCTTGCCCGTGATCACCACAAAGGTCTCGGTGCTGCCCCATCTTATTTCGTCGGGTTGCGGCCTTATTCTGGATTCCACGACGCCGGTTGCGCTGGCGGAGGCCATAAGAAGGATCGGCTCGGACAGGGAGTTGTACTCGGAAATGTCCGCCCGTGCGATAGAGACAGCGGCTAACTACTCGCTCGAGAACTGGGGACATTTCATTTTTCGTGAGCTTCGCCAGTCGTGGGGAAATATCTCGACCGATCTGAATTGTCCAACGATTGAGCGTATATGAAAGTGGCCTTTCTTGCCGGTACTCTGGGCCGCGGGGGGGCAGAGAAACAGTTGATATTTATGCTCCGCGCATTGCTCAGCGAAGGTGTCGACGTTCGCGTCCTCTGTTTAACGCAAGGCGAACCGTACGAAAAGGAGATCAGAGAACTCGGGATCGACATCGACTGGATAGGGAAGTCACAGCGGAGACATATGCGTTTGTTGGCGATGATCGGGAACCTGAGGTCTCGACCGGCTGATATTCTGCATAGTGCACACTTCTTTACTAACATGTATGTTGCCGTTTCCGGCCGCACATTAGGCATCCCCAACATTGGGGCGATTCGAAGTGATCTGACAAGTGAAGTCGCCGCAAATGGTGTTTTTGGGGAATGGCAATTAAAGCTGCCAAGGCGGCTGATCGTGAATTCTGAATTGGCATTGTCGCGAGCGCTTACACTGGGCCTTTCTAAGGAGAGAATCGATCTTGTACGCAACGTTGTATCGGCGGCCAGTACTAACTCGTCTGAGCCAAGCGCCGTAGCATGTAGAATATTGTTCAGTGGACGGTTGGTACAGGAGAAACGACCTGAACTCTTCATTGAATTAGCATCCCACCTTCGAGATCGCCTACCTGAGAAGCGCTTGAAGTTCATTATCGCGGGTGATGGTCCACTCCGCGAAGGGCTTGAGCAACTGGCCGATAGCAAAGGGCTTGGCTCAACTGATATCACTTTCCTTGGCGAGCAAGCTGACATGGGAAACGTTTACCGCGATTCCGATATTCTCGTCCTTTCTTCTAGGCATGAAGGCACGCCCAACGTCATACTCGAAGCGATGGCGCATGGAATTCCGGTGATCGCCACAAGAGTAGGTGGTGTACCCGAAGTCGTGGCTGACGGCTGCGGAATTCTCGTCGATCCGCATGATGCAGAGGACTTGTTTCGGGCAGCCAGTCGCCTCATCCTTGATCGACAATTGCGGCAGAGCATTGGGCTAGAAGCTCATAAATACGTCAAGAAAAACCACTCGATAGGCTATCTACAGAGGAAGTTGATGAGTATTTATTCAGGCCTGCTGAAGGACGAGAGGGCAATTTTGTGAACGCTGAGCTTTCTATAAACTTGTCCAAAATGGGACATCAACGACACGCAGTTCCGAATCAGGGGACGTCGCGTGAATTTCGTATAGCAGCCATAGTTTCGATAGTTCACTTGCCGCTGGGGCTCTTACTCTATAATGCAGGTCCATTCGCGATTCTGCATCCCTTGCTGTCCTTTGGGATAGGATTGTTGCTTGCGATGAAGCGGCAGGTTCCGCTCGTAAATGTCGCTCTCGCTGTGGCTTATATCATTGGGTCAGAAATCTTGTGGCGTATGGCGGGCATTCCGATCTTTTGGGAATCGGGCAAGTATATGTCTGCGGTCATCTTGATCGTTGCATTACTCCGCCGTCATAAACTACAGATCCCTGTAATACCCGCATCCTACTTTGTTCTCTTATTGCCGGGTTGTTTGATCGTCCTGACCGGGTCCAGCCTTTCGCGTTTGACCCAGACGTTGAGTTTCAATTTGTCGGGGCCGATGCTATTGGCAGTTAGCTGCTGGTTTTTTCACCATGTGAAACTGCGCCCGTTCGAGTTCAAACGGCTGTTGATCGTTTGCATTCTCCCGCTTTTGAGTGTGGCGTTCACGACAATGTTTTACACTGTATCGACTGAGGAGCTTCAATTTACAGGTGAGTCCAATGCAGCGACGAGCGGCGGATTTGGGCCGAATCAGGTCTCCTCAATGCTGGGGCTTGGCGTTTTTCTTTCAATGGCGGGCTTCGTTTTGTTCAACAAGCGTTCGCGATTCGGCGTGTTTTTCGCGGTTTCTGCGCTCTTTATGGCCGCGCTTTCGGTTTTGACCTTTTCACGTGGGGGCATCTACAACGCGGTAGGAGCAGTTTTAATTCTGATCCTATTCCAGGCAAGGGATCTCTCAAAGGGGATCAAGGTAGCAGCGCCCGTTCTGATACTAGGGACAGTTTTCATAATGTTCATTTTTCCGTATCTGAACTCGTTCACGGGGGGAGCGCTTGAGGACAGATTTGAGGATACGGGCACGACCAATCGTTGGGAGATCATCGAAGCCGATGTCAAGGTGTTCTTAGAAAATCCGTTCTTGGGGGCGGGCGTAGGGGAATCAAGGACGGTTCGAAAACAATTCATTGAATTCAGTGCTGCTAGCCACACCGAGTTTTCACGTTTACTTTCGGAACATGGGGTCTTCGGTCTTGCCGCCTTGGCATTGATGGCTGTATTGGTTGTTACCAATCTGCGACGCCCAAATTCGAGACCCGGTAAGGCATTTATCGCGGGAGCTATTTCCTGGTCATTCCTTTTCATGATGAACGCCGGGATGCGGCTTGCGGCGCCTTCATTCATGCTGGGGTTGGCCTATGTCACTATCGCGAACCTGCGACCTGGATCGAAAGCACTGGCTCCAAGACCATAATTTAACTCCATCCGCTGACGATGTCGGTTTCTAGTTGATGAGTAATACCACCGTTTGCTTCATCGGAAATATGTTAGGTCGCAAGCGGGGATTTGTGACAACGCAGGGTCAAATACTGGCAGACCTTTTTTATGAAGACGGATATTCCGTGACCAGCGCATCGTCACAGGTCAACCGAGTCCTTCGACTTCTCGACATTGTAATTACGGTTGCTCGAAATCGAAATGAGGCGAGGGCGTTGATCATCGAGGCATATAGCGGGCCCGCGTTCATTCTGGCTGATGCGGCAAGCCTTTTGGCAAAGATCTTCAACATCCCGTCGATACTCGTACTTCATGGCGGAAACCTGCCTGAGTTCACGGAGAGATATCCCGGATGGGTAAAGCGCGTTTTGGGCAGGGCAAGGATCTTAGTTGCGCCTTCAAATTTTCTTGCGGAAAAGTTGCCAATGTTCGGGATCAGGTCCCGAATAATTCCAAACGTTATCGACCTGAGCAAATACGAATATCGTACCCGAGTAGAGGTCTCGCCTAAGCTGCTTTGGATGCGGGCGTTTCATGAGATCTACAACCCTCAAATGGCGATCGAGGTGTTCGGTTCGCTCAGAAAGAAGTATCCCGATGCGAGTTTGGTGATGGCTGGGGT
>JAJNPX010000476.1 GCA_021155145.1 Acidisarcina sp.
TTGCGGCTACGGTAGGCCTCTTCGTGACCGAGCAACTGCGGGTTGATGTGGTTGCGTTGCTGGCAATGTCGCTGCTACTGATCAGCGGCATCATAACACCTTCACAGGGGCTTGCTGGATTTAGCAACTCGGCGACGATCACGGTCGGAGCGATGTTCGTTCTGAGTGCTGGCCTGTATCGAACTGGGGCTATCAATTTTCTAGGCAACATCTCGGTACGCGTATTCAAGGAGGGCTTCTGGTTCGGCATCATCATCGTAATGCTGATCGTCGGCGTGCTTTCGGCCTTCATCAATAACACTCCTGTCGTCGCCATATTTCTTCCGATATTGTTAGGCGTGGCTCGCGATACTGGGATCAGCGTATCAAAGATCTTGATACCGGTGTCGTTTGCGTCGATGTTTGGCGGAGTCTGCACACTCATCGGAACTTCCACGAATATTCTCGTTAGTTCGATCGCCGAGAAGAACGGTTTGCGGCCGTTTAGTATGTTCGAGTTCGCTCCGCTTGGACTTGTTTTTTTCGCCGTCGGCACTGCGTATCTGCTTCTTGTTGGGATCCGTTTGATACCCGACAGGCGAGGCAAGGGCGACTTGATCGAAGATTTCTCGATGAACGAGTACCTGACCGAGGTGGTTATCTCGGAAGATTCGATCTCGGTGGGGAGATCGATCCGCGATGCTCCTATCGTTCACGATCTGGATCTCACGATCCTAAAGGTCCAAAGCGGCGACGAGACGATCCAGCTGCCGCCTCCGACGTACGTACTGCAAACTGGAGATGTTTTGCTTGTTCGGTCTGACATCGAACAGATCCGAGCCTTGCAGAAGCGCGAGGGTATAGAGTTCAAGCCGAAGGTCAAGTGGGGAGAATCGAACGTCGCCCAAGATCGGTATCGCTTGCTCGAAGCTGTGATCGAGCCCAATTCGTCGCTCGTCGGCAGTACGCTGCAGCGAAGCAATTTTCGCGATCAATATGGTGCTACCGTTTTGGCGATCCGACACAAAGGCAAGCTCCTTCGGGAGAAGTTGTCGGACACATTGTTGAGCGCCGGAGATCTTTTGCTGATCGAGATCGAGGCCGCACGCATTCCGGCATTCAAACGGAGCGGAGATTTCATCGTGACATCAGAAATGGAGGCTTCTGAGTTCCGGCGTAATAAGGCGATATCTGCAATTCTGGTCGTAGCGGCCGTCGTCACGTTTGCCGCGGCGGGCGCAATGCCGATCGTCGGTTCCGCGGTTGTCGGTGCGGTCGTAATGATCCTTCTTCGATGCATCACGATCGAGGAAGCGTATTCAGCTATTGAGTGGAAGATCATCTTTCTGCTGGCGGGTGTGCTCTCATTAGGTGTCGCGCTCGAGGAATCCGGTACGGCGGCGCTACTCTCGTCAAACCTTTTAAGGTACGTCGGCGCCCTCGGGCCGATCGCACTCATATCAGCGTTTTATTTGCTGACTTCTCTCCTCACTGAAACGATGTCGAACAACGCGACCGCGGCTCTGCTTGCGCCGATCGCGATAGCGTCCGCCAAGGCCATGGGAGTCGATGCGACGCCTTTTCTGATGGCGATCACTTTCGCAGCGTCGGCGAGTTTTATGACGCCGGTCGGGTATCAGACGAACACGATGATCTACGGTCCGGGGCAATACAAGTTCGTCGATTTTCTAAAGGTGGGAACGCCCTTGAATATTATGTTCTGGATAACTGCGACGATCCTGATTCCGATGTTCTGGAGTTTCTGATCGGCAGGGGTAAATCGATCTTATAGCGTTTCGATTAATTACAAGAATCGATTATAATTTCGAGTTTGCTATTCACAACTAGTTTTTAGGAGTCAGCGAATGAAGATCGGATTACCGAAAGAAATTAAAGACAACGAGTATCGCGTCGGCCTCACGCCGGCGGGTGTGCAGGCCCTGGAAGATGCGGGTCACGAGGTTTTCGTGCAGAAATCTGCCGGAGAAGGCTCGGGATTTACGGATGATCAGTATGTAAAGGCCGGCGCCGACCTGCTTGATACCGCGGACGAAGTTTGGGAGACCGGCGACATGATCGTAAAGGTCAAGGAACCGGTCGCGCCCGAGTATGCTCGGATGCGTGAAGATCAGCTCCTGTTCACCTACCTTCATCTTGCTCCCGAGCTTGAGTTGACGAAGGTGATGCTTGAGCGAAAGGTGACGGGAGTAGCATATGAAACGATCACCGACAAACAAGGCCGCTTGCCGTTGTTGACTCCGATGTCTGAGGTTGCCGGCCGCATGTCGGTTCAGGTCGGCGCAACATATTTAGAAAAAATGAACGGCGGCCGTGGCATTCTTCTGGGCGGCGTTCCGGGCGTTCCCGCTGCAAACGTGGTGATCATCGGCGGCGGCATCGTCGGCACTGAGGCTGCAAAAATGGCTGTCGGGCTTGGGGCCAAGGTCACCATCATCGACCGCAACCTTGACCGGCTAAGACAGCTGGATGACATATTCCTTTCCAAGGTCCAGACTCTCGCTTCGTCGAAATACGCTATCGAAGAGGCAATTTCGCACGCTGACCTCGTTATTGGAGCGGTCCTGGTCGTCGGAGCTGCGGCCCCTAAACTGGTGACGCGCGATATGCTTCATTTGGTCCCAAGCGGGGCAGTGCTTGTTGACGTAGCGGTCGATCAGGGCGGCTGCTTTGAGACAACGCACGCTACTACTCACTCTAACCCGACCTACTTTGAAGAAGGGGTTCTGCATTATTGCGTAGCGAACATGCCCGGTGCGGTGCCCCGCACTTCTACTTTTGCATTGACGAACGCGACCCTGCCATATGCTCTTGACCTTGCCAATAAAGGCTTTGAAAGAGCGATACAGGATGATCCGGGGCTTCGCGAAGGCGTAAATACGTACGCAGGGAAGCTTACCTACGAAGCAGTAGCCGAATCGCAGGGATTGGAATACACGCCTCTCGATTCGCTTCTTGACATAAAGGCCGCTTCGGCTAATTAGACGAGTTTTTCTAGCGCCGAAATTATATTGATCTTCAAGTTGGTGTCTTTTGGTATGAAGATATCAGCTAACTCTTTGGCGGGCTGGCCGTTCTCTACGGTGAGCCCGCTTATCATTATTCTGGGGATCGATCTCTTCTCAGGGTCCGCCATCAATATCCGGAAAATCTCGCTGCCGTTCAAACGGGGCATTTCCTCATCCGCGACGATCGCGTCCAGATCGTTTTCGAACGCGATCTTTAGAGCTTGCCTGCCTTCTTCCGCAATAAGCACCTGATATCCTTTGGATCGAAGCACCAATTCCAGGAGTTTTCTGATCGACGGACTATCGTCCGCTATGAGGATCGTCTTCATCGGATCGGTAGTTAATAGCAGTTAGCAACTTGGAGTAGCGGAAGATTATTTGCCAACCTGTCTGTGGAAAATCTACACTAAGTAGTTTACCACGATGTACGAGTTTGCCGTTACACCTGCTATTACCCAGCTTCGACGACCCGGGGTGACCATTTCAGAGGTCGCGCCCGCAAGCCTCGGCGAAGAGCTTGAACTAGCACCAAACGATCGTATCGTGAAGGTGAACGGACGAAGTGTGCGGGATTACCTGGACTTTCGATTTCAAACGGCGGGTGAGACCGAGCTCGTATTTCAGGTAAGAAAGGCCGGCGGAGAAGTGATCGAGATAGAGTTCGACCGCGAAGAAAGCGAGGAATTTGGCCTGACCTTTGAGCAGATCGTTCCCCGCCAATGCGCTAATGAATGCCTCTTTTGTTTTTGCAAAGGTAACCCGGCTGATGCCCGCCCGTCATTATTCGTCAGGGATGAGGACATTCGACTTTCCTTCCTTTACGGCAATTACACTACGCTCTCGTCTATAACCGATGACGAGATGAACCGGATCATCGAACAGCGCCTATCGCCGCAGTACGTATCTATTCACGCCACTGACCTCAAAACGCGGGCGTTTTTGCTCGGTGTGGACGAATCGCGAGCGGACATATTCGATAAGTTTCAAAGGCTGCTCGACAATGATATAGAGATCCACGCCCAGGTTGTTCTATGTCCCGAGATCAATGACGGCGCCCAGCTTGAAAAGACGCTGCGCGACTTGGTCTCCCACTACCCCAAGGTGGTCAGCGTCGCGGTGGTTCCCGTCGCGCTGACGCGTTACAATACCGACGAAAGATTGACCCGGGTCACGCCCGAGTTTTGCAGGAAGACGATCAAAGAGGTCGAGCACCTTCAGAGAGAGTTTCGGCGTTCGCTGGGGACGACATTCGCTTACCTCGGTGACGAGATCTATTTAAAAGGCGGCGTCGAGGTCCCGTCCAGAAGGCATTACGGAAACTACCCTCAGATCGAAGACGGCGTTGGGATGGTGCGTTCGTTCCTCACCGCTTTCGAAAAGCTGCTCGAAGCATCACGTCGCGGGTCTGATAAGGTAGCTGCGGTCGAGATCGCGCGGGAGTTTCTTCGCAATTCCCGCACGCATCCCGAGGCTCGCGTCCCGGCGAGGGCGCCGCTCGCAAACGCAGTAGTTGTAGATCGGCCGCGAATTAAGGGGTTGCATGGGACTGTTTTGACCGGTGAAATGTTTGCACCGATCATGGCGGGGCAGATAAAGAGATACAACGAACTCACCGGTTCCCGGATCTCTGTCGTATCGGTCACGAATACCTACTTTGGCGGAGACGTTTCGGTCGCCGGCCTTCTGACCGGACAGGATTACCTGAAGATCACAGACAAGATCAAGGGCGATTTTGTGATCATTCCCAAACATACGATCAAGTCAGACGAACCGGTCCTTCTCGACGGCTTGACGTTCGGTGGATTGAAGGAGCAGATGCCGGTGCCGGTATACGACCTCGATACCCAGGGGCTCATTGAATTCCTTTCCAAATAAAAGAAAGGACGCGGCAAGGTGCGCGCCCGTTCTTCCTGCCCGAGATGCCATATCATCTCTTAAAATTATAAGTAATAAGGCCCGTGACCTTTACCGGCACGCCTGATAGGGTCGTTGGTTTAAATCTGGCCTTGAGCGCGGCCGCCGTCGCGGCGGGACGAAGGAGAGCGTTTCCATCGAGTGCCTTTGCCGAGATGACCTTTCCGGTCTCATCAACGGTTATTTGCACCACGACAATACCTTGTGCTCTCACAGCTAGTGCGGCCGCCGAATACACTGGCTGGGGCAGGTAGGTCGCCTTTCCCGTCATAGCACCACCCGACACGGGGGGACGGTCCTTGACGATCTTGGGTAGTGGCGGAGCTTCCTTTGGCAAGTTCTCGTCAACGCCAGTATCAGTATTTCCGACTGGGTTACCGGAGGACGTTCCACCTTCCGCGGGTCGATCGGAGTAGCCCGGCGGTGAATCTGCTTTACCCAATCTGGCGATCTCCCATTTATCCGATGGAGTCGAGGCGTATGGGTTGACCTCTGCCGACGGCTTATCGGGTACGAGGCTCGGTTCGTCGGTCGCGGCCATAAGTATCCGGCGCGTAAGATCGCTGTCGGATCTTGAGGTGGGCTGGTCTTCCGGTTCACGTGCGGCTTCGGGTGCGGGTGGCGGTTCGCTCTCAATCACAGGTGTCAACATACGCGCCGCATCAAACATATCGTTGCCGAGGTCGTAATCGGCCGCGTAGATGCTGGCGATGACGGCCGTTGAAAATAGAACAGCAACGAAAAGAAATGAAAGAATAAAGATCCTTCGGCGGGGCCCAACATCGGCACCGGTCGAAGCAGACTCGACAAGCTTGTCAAACATATTCAAATTCCTCCTGATCTTCGGTGCCGTTTGGTTAGACACCGGAAACGAGGAATTGTTCCTATGAACGTGATCGAATTTGAAAGGGCGGAACAGAGACGCAGGGGTGGGCTAGAACCGCCGTATCAGAACAACACCCACTACGATCAGAATGACACCGGCAACACGAAAGAGGCTTATCTCCCTGACCGGTAC
>JAJNPX010000451.1 GCA_021155145.1 Acidisarcina sp.
GCTCGCGAAATATCTGAAGAAATGAGATCTGTACTGACGTTTTTGTTCATCTTCGCCGCAGCGGTCGCCACGCTCGCACAGGCCGCGCCAGTGTCCGAGCGGCTTGCCGAGACGGCGATGGACCGCATCTGGGTGGACGCTCGCATCTCTCCGGGAATTCCACCGAAGTGGACCTATGAACAAGGCGTGATCCTCAAAGCCGTCGAGCAGATGTGGTACGCGACCGGCGATCCGAAGTACTTTCGGCATATCCAGAGAGGAATGGACCACTGGATCAATGAAGACGGTACGCACAAGGACTATCACCTTGAGGAATACAATATCGACCACGTCACGCCGGCGCTCGAGATGATGACGCTCTACCGCGTCACCGGGCAGGAAAAGTACCGAAAGATGGTCGAGCTATTCCGGTCGCAATTGAAGACGCACCCGCGAACGAAAGAAGGCGGTTTTTGGCACAAGAAGATCTACCCGTGGCAGATGTGGCTGGACGGGCTGTATATGGGCGAGCCTTTCTACGCGGAATATTCGAAGGTATTCGGGGAAGATAACTGGGACGATATCGCGAATCAGTTCGTGTGGATGGAGAAACACGCAAGAGATCAGAAAACAGGACTGCTCTATCACGGCTGGGACGAATCGAAAGAACAAAAGTGGGCGAACAAGCAGACCGGCCGATCCCCACATTTCTGGGGCCGCGCGATGGGCTGGTACGCAATGGCATTGGTCGATACGCTCGAACATTTTCCGAAGAGACATCCCAGACGCAAGGAGCTTGTCGATATCCTGAACCGAACGATGGCGGCGGTCGAAAGGGTTCAGGACCCGAAAAGCGGAGTTTGGTGGGACATTCTCGACCTCGGCGGAAAGGAGAAGAACTATCTCGAATCGTCGGCTTCGGCAATGTTCGTGTATTCGATCGCTCGCGGTGTACGGATGGGCTATCTGCCCGATCGCTACATGAAGGCCGCGGTTCGCGGTTGGGAGGGCATCAAGAAAGAGTTCGTAAAGACGAACGCAAAAGGCGAGACCGATTGGGAAGGAACCGTCTCGGTTTCGGGCTTGGGCGGGAATCCTTATCGCGACGGTTCATACGACTATTATATGAGCGAGAAACTGCGGACCAATGATGCAAAGGGCCTCGGGCCCGCGATCAAGGCCGCGCTTGAAATGGAAGCATTCGAACGCGGTTGGACCGGACGCGGAAAGACGGTTTTGCTCGACGACTATTTCAATCACGAGGTCAGAAAGAACAGATTTTCCGGGCGCGATGAGGTTTGGCATTACAAATGGGACGAGATGCCGGACGCTGGCTTCTATGCCTGGGGACGCATCTTCAATTCGCTTGGTGCAGCGACCGAGGAGCTTTCGGATGCCCCGACCCCGGAAAACTTAAAGAATGCGGACGTTTACGTCATCGTCGATCCCGACACTCCGAAAGAAACCGCCTCGCCTAAATTCGTGGAACCGCAGCACGTCAAGGCTATCGCTGATTGGGTAAAGGGCGGCGGCGTGCTCGTGCTGATGGGAAATGACGGCCAGAATGCGGAGCTGGATAAATTCAACACGCTCGCAAGGGAATTCGGGATCGTGTTCAACAAGGATCGCAAATTCGAGGTGATCAACAACGACTACAGATCGGGCGGGATCGACATCGAGGCCGATAACGAGATATTCAAGACTGCAAGGAAGATCTTTGTAAAGGAAGTTTCGACGCTGACTTTATCCGGAAATGCGAAGGCTGTTGTTTCGGCCAGCGGCGACACGATCATAGCGATATCAAAATATGGGAAGGGCACCGTTTTCGCGATAGGCGATCCTTGGCTCTATAACGAATACGTTGACGGACGGCGTTTGCCGGCTGAATTCGAAAATTTCAAGGCAGCTCAGGACCTGAGCCGGTGGCTCATTGCAAATACAAGGAAGAAATGAGATCCAGATCGTTGCTTTTTGGCTTGATACTGACGGCTATTGGCGTCTCGGCCCAAAGCGGCCCGATCTCGCCCGCCAGGCCATTTGTCGTAAAGACGAAGAAACAGGTCGCCGACATCACAAAAGAAATTGCCGCGCAGGACGGGAACAAGAATAAGGACATCGTCGGCGCCAGCGGATCGCAGATGCGCGTGGCGATATTTCACGATGATCTGCGCGAGAACGACAATTTCGAAGTTCACGACGGGTCGGATGATATCTATTACATTCTGGACGGCAAGGCGACGCTGATGCTCGGCGGTACGCTTATATCGCCGAGTGAGATCTCGCCGGGCGAATGGCGCAGCAAGGCCGCTGACGGAGGACAAAAGATCGAGATCGGCAAAGGAGACCTGATCGTCGTCCCGCGAGGTACGGTGCACCAGAGAACGGTGACGGGAAAGGGATTTTCGATGATCCTGATCAAGGTTTTTGAGGGCCGCCAGCAATAGGCGGAGTTTTCGACAACCACGGCACGTCTGCGATAAAATCGCGCTTGGTAAAAGGTAACAATGCCCGTTAAAAAGTCAGCGGTGTTCAAGAATCTGGATTCGGAGCGAAACGGCACCACGGCCGAAGAGGTTGCTGCACGGCTTCGCGAAATGATCCATTCGGGCGAGCTCTCGGCCGGCGATAAACTTCCGCCCGAACGAGACCTGGCAAAGATCCTCGGGGTCAGCCGGCCGACGCTAAGAGCCGGGATCCGATCGCTCTCTGCCATCGGGATACTGCAATCCAAACAGGGTGCTGGGACCTTTGTCGCGGTCGCCGCTGAGTCGCCGACGCTGGACAGTTCGCCATTGAGGATGCTCTCGGCACTCCACGGATTCACATCGGATGAGATGTTCGAGGCGCGCCTTGCTCTTGAAATGAGCATTGCGGGTCTGGCCGCAAGACGTGCCACATCCGAACAAATGACCACGCTCGCCGAGGAGATCGCCGGAATGTATGCCTCTCTGAACGAACCCGAACAATATCTGGTGCACGACATGCGTTTCCACCAGATCGTCGCCGCGGCGTCAGGCAATCGTATCCTGACCTCGCTGATGAATATGGTGGCGACGATCCTGTTCGATTCCCGGAGCAAGACCGTAAAGCGAGCGAAAGATCTAAAGGAATCCGCCGAACAGCATCACAATATCTATCGGGCGCTTCGCGACCATGACCCGGACGCCGCAGAACGCGCGATGCACGACCACCTCATCGAGACCCAGAAAGCACAACGGCTCGAGGTCGAGGAGAACGGCAAAAACTCTTAGTTCTGCCGCCCGAGCCGGTTCAGATCAGGATATGAGATCAATTGTTCTCGCGATGTTCGTCAGCTTCGCTGCGGCCGGAGTTTATTCGCAGAACGAGGCTTCGCGGGCCTGGGTGGCAGATCTGGGCGACGGCACTTACCGCAATCCCATCATCCATGCCGATTATTCCGATCCGGACGTGGTCCGTGTCGGTGACGACTTTTATATGACCGCGTCCAGCTTCAACGCGGTACCCGGCCTTCCGATCCTCCATTCAAAGGACCTTGTCAATTGGCGGATCATAAACCACGCAATTCGGGAACTCGAGCCCCGTGAAGTCTTCTCCAAACCGCAGCACGGCGGCGGAGTGTGGGCACCATCGATCAGATATCACGACGGAGAGTTTTACATCTTCTATGGTGACCCGGACTTTGGCATCTACATGACGAAGACGAAGGACCCGGCAGGAGAATGGTCAAGGCCTTTGCTAATCAAGGAGGCAAAAGGCTGGATCGATCCGTGCCCTTTGTGGGACGACGACGGCAACGCGTACCTGGTTCACGCATTTGCGGGGAGCCGTGCGGGGATAAAGTCGATCCTCGTCGTAAATAGAATGTCGCCCGACGGTACACGGCTGCTGGACGACGGGGTGCTCGTGTTCGACGGGCACGATGCCGACCCGACCGTCGAAGGCCCGAAATTCTACAAGAGGGATGGTCACTACTATATTCTGGCTCCGGCTGGCGGCGTTGCGACGGGCTGGCAGTTGGCGTTGCGGTCAAAGAGTATCTACGGGCCGTACGAAAAAAAGGTCGTTCTGACTCAGGGCAAGACCGCGATAAACGGGCCGCACCAAGGCGCGCTCATAGATACGCCAACAGGCGAGTGGTGGTTCGTGCATTTTCAGGACAAGGGGGCATACGGACGGGTCGTTCATCTACAACCCGCGTCATGGAATGGCGGATTCCCCGTGATCGGCAATGATGCTGACGGCGACGGTAGCGGTGAGCCGGTAATGGATTACCGAAAACCGGACGTGGGGCGCACCTATCCGATATCGACACCGCAAGACAGCGACGAATTCAATTCGCCGACTCTCGGGCCGCAATGGCAATGGCACGGCAACCCAAAGGCCGAATGGGCGCTGCCGTTCCCGACGCGCGGCGTACTCAGGATGAACTCGGTCAAGCTGCCAGGCGAATATAAGAACCTCTGGGAGTTGCCTAACCTATTGCTGCAAAAATTTCCTGGCGAAGAATTTATCGCCACCGCGAAAGTGACGCTCAACAGTCGATTCGACGGCGAGCGTTTTGGCCTGATCGTGATGGGAGCGAATTACTCGCTGATCGGGGTAGAGAGGACCGGCAACAACCTTTCCGTTCGACGTTCGACCGCTATCGATGCCGACAAGGGAATGGCCGGCGATCTGGGCCGAGCAGAGGTGTTGTCGAGGGATATTACCGCCCCATTCTATCTGCGTGTAACGGTATCAAAAGGAGCGATAAGCACTTTCAGCTATAGCTCTGATGGTAAGGATTTCAGGGAACTAGGCGAAAAATTCACCGCACGCGAAGGCCGCTGGATCGGGGCAAAGATCGGCTTTGTCTTCACGCGGCCCGGAACGTTCAATGATGCCGGGACCGCGGATATCGATTGGATACGGTTCGAGAAACGATAGGCTATTGTTCGTAGCTTATCTTTGCCGGTTCGAGCCGCGGAGCGAGCAGATGTATGACCGCCAACGCCGCCAAATAAGCCGACGCCGCGATGATGAAGATCGGCAGGTAGCTTCCGGTCGTCTGAAGGATGTAGCCCACCAAAGGGGCGATCACCATGCCGCCGATCGCACCGAACATACCGCCGATGCCTACGACCGATCCGACGGCCTGCTTTGGGAACATATCCGAACTCAACGTGAATATATTCGCTGACCACCCCTGATGGGCGGCAGCGGCAATGCCGATGAGAATGACCGACAGCCAAAGGTTAGACGTGACTGAGGCGATGACGATCGGGACGACGGCAAGCGCACAGATCAGCATGGCGGTCTTTCGCGCGCTGTTGATCGACCAGCCCCGTTTGATGAGTTTTGATGAAATGTAGCCGCCGCCGATGCTT
>JAJNPX010000491.1 GCA_021155145.1 Acidisarcina sp.
GTGTCGTCATCAAGGTCGGTCATCAACTCGCGTTCGTAGTCGTCGGGCGGGATCAGGTCCTTGTCGTTCTCGGGCATAATTTGATCGGTTCCTTAAATTCGGCGTGGACTATGAGTAAATCTCGATTTTCGGAGAGTTTAGCAGAAGAATTGTGATTTTTGTATTTATGCCCGAAAATTAAAGTAAGGAAATGTTTGAGTCGATCCATTTCGAATCAAAGGGTAGGCGGACGACGACCGCGTCGAACCCCGATGTTCTGGCCGCACTGCGAGAGATCGTCGGTGATGAGAACGTCGTCGTCGACCCGGCGCGTGTCGAGCCGTACGGGGCGGATGCCGTCAAGGAAAAATTTCCGCCGGAAGCCGTGGTTTTCCCTTCGACCACGGCCGAGATGGTCGCAATACTCAAGCTCGCGAATGTGCATCTTTTCCCGGTGACGGCCCGCGGCGGCGGTGTCGGCTACACCGGCGGAGCGGTTCCCGTCGATGGCGGCATCGTGATCGGCACCGACCGGATGAACAAGATCATCGAGATAAATGTCGATGACCTTTATGTCGTCTGCCAGCCGGGACTGACCACATTCGACGTACAAACGGCGGTCGCGGAAAAGGGACTGATGTTCGCCCCGGACCCGGCGAGTTATAAAGATTCGTTCATCGGCGGCAATATCGCCGAGAACGCCGGCGGGATGCGCACGCCAAAGTACGGTGTGACGAAACATCACGTCCTCGGGCTGGAGGTCGTGACCGCAACGGGCGATGTGATCCGCACCGGCGGCAAAACCGTAAAGAACGTCGTCGGATTTGACCTGACCGGGCTGATGTGCGGCAGCGAAGGCATGCTCGGCATCATCACCGAGGCGACGCTCAAGCTACTCCCGATGCCCGAAGCCACCTCGACCGTCCGCGCCAATTTTCATTCGATGGAGGCAGCGTGCAAGGTGCTCACAAAGTTCACGCCTGAAGGCCTGCTCCCGATGGCGATGGAGGTGATCGACAAATACTGCGTCGCCGCGATCGAGGAGAATTTCGCCTTCGGGCTGTCGAAAGAAGCGGGTGCCATCCTGCTCGTCGGTGTTGACGGATCGAAGGAGGAGGTCGAGCGAAACGCCGTGACCATCGAACGCATCATCAACGAGAACGGCGGCTTTGACGTGATCCGGGCGAGATCGAAGGAAGAGGAAGACAAGCTCTGGGACGTGCGCCGTGCGATCTCGCCCAGCCTGATGAAATACGGAACGCTGAAGATCAACGAAGACGTCGTCGTGCCGCGATCGAAAGTACCCGAACTCGTCGCCCGCGTCGAAGAGATCGGCAAACGCCACGACACCTTTGTCGCCAACTTCGGCCACGCCGGCGACGGCAACATCCACGTCAACTTCGTCGTGGACCGCGACGATCCCGCGGCGATTCGACGTGCCCGCGAATGCGTCGCGGAAACCTTTCAACTCTCCGTAAACTTGGGCGGCACCATCTCCGGCGAACACGGCATCGGCTACGTCAAATCCCAATATATGCACTACGCCATCGACCGCCCCACCCTAGAAATAATGAAAGGCATCAAGCGCGTCTTCGACCCCAAAGGAATCCTGAATCCGGGTAAGATGTTTATCTAGAACAAGAAGTCCGAGAGTGTTAGAATGGTCGTGAAGCTCGAGGTGATTAATGACTTCCGTTGAGGTGCTAAAAGAGATCCAAAAGTTGCCGCTGGATCAGGCGAGGAAAGTTGCCGATCAGTTGAACGACTATTTGAGCAAGTCGGGGCCGGTCGCTATCAAAGCTAACGACCCTGAAAAAAGGGAAGCTGAATTCGAGCAATACCTCCTCTCTAACGGCATTGCTAGCCACATTGCCTCAAGTGACGAAACCGACGAGGAGTTCGAATCTTTCGAATTGATCGAGGTCGAGGGTGAACCGCTCTCCGAAACTATCATCCAAGAACGTCGCTAATGCCCGCTTATTTTATCGAAAGCAGCGCTTTTGTAAAACGGTTTTCTTCGGAAAAAGGCAGCAAATTTGTGCTTGATCTATTTAGGCCGTCTGCAGCCAACCGCTTTTATTCAGCCAGGATAACGGAGGTCGAGGTTTGCGCGGCAATAGTCCGACGTAGCCGCAACACCTCATCAGAACTGGCGACAAAAGCAATCAAGCGCCTCAGAAGAGAGTTTTCATCCCGACTTACGCATATCGCGTTGAGTGACGCTGTAATTGAGGAAGCGATTCGACTGACCAGTGTATACGGCCTGCGCGGTTACGATGCTGTTCAGCTATCGGCCGCTTTGACCGCGAATCGCGAAAGACTAAGTCATGCTTTGACCGCGCTAACGCTGATCTCCTCTGATACAGAACTCAACTCTGCCGCAATCGCCGAAGGACTCTTCATCGAAGACCCAAACGATCATCTTTAGTGACGCTGGTTCCGGATAATGAAGGCATCAAACATGTCTTCGACCCTAAGGGGATCCTGAATCCGGGGAAAATGTTTATCCCTTGACCGCTTTCGATTATTTTCTGTTGACGACCGGTCATTTAATACACTAATTTTTATATACACGAACAGCCGGTTCGTTTCATACCTGCTACCTGGCCACCTCAACTTCAGGATCTGCCTCGAAGAGTCACTATGAAAAACCTACTTCCGCGAACCAACAGAACCGTTGCTGTATTTATTGCGCTGCTCGTGTTTTTGGCTGCCTCTGCCTGTATGCGCCTCCCCCGACCGGGCGGCCCAAGAATAACATCCGGCGAAAAGCCGCCCGTTTACGCTTCAGACCCGTCCTCCGCAGACGAAAAGGGAAACATCGAGCGCGAGTTCAATCGACTCCTGATCAGTCGGGACTTCGACACGATAGATTCTGCGATCAGTGAGGCTCGAGAGAAGAAAATACGGATTCGCGGCGGTTATTGGAAACTTGACGAGGTATATGGCTCGTTCAACTCGTTTGTCGCGGACTACGGCGGGCAACGCGTTTCTAACGAAATGTGGGCCGATCGGATCAGGTTGATCGAACTATGGGCCAAAGAAAGACCCGATTCCATAGCTGCGAAGATCGCGCTTGCAGACGCGCACGTTCAATATGGATTCTTTATACGCGGAAGCGGTTATATCGACTCCGTGTCGCAGGCCGATCATTTGGAATTTCAAAGGCATGTGGAGGCGGCGGAATCGAAATTGACCGACGCTCAAAATGCCGCTTTGCAAGAATGCCCGCGGTGGTTTCGGACAATGCTCCATATTGGCATGATCAAAGGCTGGCCCGCACGTTACTGGGACAAGCTATTCGATACAGCCACAAAACGTGAGCCGAATTATCTCCAGTTTTACTTGATCAAATCTGAGCACTTGACCCCGAAATGGAACGGCATGCCAGGTGAATGGCAGGAGTTCCTCGACGCTTTACCCGGAAAACTCGCGAATCTCGGCACTGACGAGGCTGACCTGATCTACTTGGTGGTGGCTGCAAACAAGGTGAACGACACGTCGCTGCAAATGAATGGCGGAATGCTCTCGAAAGAACGACTACGGAAAGGATTCGAGCTTCTGGACAAACGGTATGGCTGCGACAATTTGCGTCTCAACCAGATCGCATATGTTGCAACATTCGCGATGGACTTTCCGACGGCAAAGCGAGCCTTTGATAGGATCGAGTACCGGGAACCTGAAGTCTGGAGCGAATCTTCGTTTACCGTCATGAAGAAACTTGCAGAAAGCGGATTCCCGCAGGGTTAGTCTCGTCTGGTCTCTACCTTCCTGCCATCCCGCGTCGAGCTAGAATTTGTCGACCATGCAAACTATTGAGGCCATTATAGATGCTACGATCCGGTAG
>JAJNPX010000497.1 GCA_021155145.1 Acidisarcina sp.
TGTAAAATTTTCGGGCCGATGTACGGACTCAACGATTCTCTGGTAACAGCGTCAACCCGGCGGCCAAAGACGTCCTCCAACAAGAACGCTGTCATCATGAAGTTATTAAAGTTTTTCTCTGCTGGTTCGAAGTCAAGCAAAAGATCGACGTCGCTATCGTCATTCTGCTCGCCCCTGACAAACGATCCGAACAGCCCTATTCGGAGCACACCAAGATCACGAAGTTCGCGGCTTATTCCGCCGATTCGTTCGAATATCTGTTGCCGATTCTCTACCGGGGTCTTCATTACTAATACTAAAAACCACTCAATCTTTAACTATCGGGTCGTAAAGATCTGGCCGGCGGTCGCGGAAGAATTGCCATATGTTGCGCACCTCGCGGATCTTGTCCATGTCGAGGTCAGCTACCACGAGTTCGTCCTTATCGCGTGAGCCCTCGGCGATTATCTGGCCGCGAGGATCACAGAAATAACTTTGACCATAGAACTCGCCGATGTTCCACGGAGCCTCGGTGCCAACACGATTTATCGCCCCGACGAAGTATCCGTTCGCGACCGCATGGGCCGGCTGTTCCAGCTTCCATAGATATTCGCTCAAGCCCGCGACCGTCGCAGACGGATTGAAGATGATCTCGGCACCGTTCAGGCCGAGACATCTAGCCCCCTCTGGGAAGTGCCTGTCGTAGCAAATATAAACGCCGATCCGTGCGAACGCCGTATCGAAGCACGGATAGCCAAGATTGCCGGGACGAAAATAGAACTTCTCCCAAAACCCCGGGGCAACGTGCGGGATGTGGGTCTTGCGGTACTTGCCGAGGTACTTACCGTCGGCATCGATCACGGCGGCAGTGTTGTAATAGATGCCGGTCTGCTCCTCTTCATAGATCGGCACGATCAGCACCATACCGTGCTGCTTCGCCACATCCTGCATCAACTTTACGGTTGGCCCGTCAGGGACCTTCTCGACAGCATCGTACCAACGTGTCTGCTGCTCGGCGCAAAAATATGGCGTCGTGAAGATCTCCTGAAAGCAAAGCATCTGAACGCCCTGCTCTGCCGCGTCCTCGACCAGTTTCATCTGGTTATCGATGTTCGCCTTCTTGATCTCCTCGATCGGAGCATCCGCCGGAGCTACATTATGGGCCTGAATCAGGCCGGCTTTGATGGTTCTCGACATAGACTAATTTAACCACAGAGAGCACTAAGAATACCGAGTGGAAGAGATCGATCTTATTCAGTGATCATCGCTCCGTGCCCAGGGTGCCTCCGCGGGTGGTATTCGCAAATTTCATCAGCACATAATACAACACAAATGCGACCGCGAACGTAACGAACCACGCATAAATATAAAGCGTGTCGAAAAGATTCGGGTCGGCGACCTGCCCGCCGGGTGTGGTCGCGGCCCGCAGAAATCCCGGCACGACCGGAGCGATCGCGGCGGCGAGGGCGATGATCGCACGCCAATTGAACCCGCTCCCATAAGAATAGATGCCATCGGTCTTGTAGAGCTCCGCGAGCTCGATACGGCGTTTTCTGATCAGCCAATAATCGGATATCAGAATGCCGCCGATCGCACCCATCAGGCCAGAATACCCTATCAGCCATGTGAAGATGTACGCACCCATAGAAGACATCAGCTGCCACGGCATCATCAGGATACCGATGACGGCTGTGATCAATCCGCCCGCTACATACGAAATGCGTTTCGGGTTGAGATTCGAAAAATCATTAGACGGCGACACGACGTTCGCAGCCATGTTCGTCGATAGCTGCGCCGCAAAGATGACGACCATGGCAAACAAGATCACAAGCGTATTATCGAATCTCTGTATGAGCTTTACCGGATCGGCTATTGCTTCGCCGTAGATGATCACCGTCGCGCTGGTCACCGCCACACCGATAAAGGCAAATGCGGTCATTGTCGTAGGCAGGCCCAGCGCCTGCCCGAGCATCTGTGATCGCTGCGACCTGGCGTATCGGGTAAAGTCAGGGATATTCAAACTGAGTGTCGCCCAATAGCCGACCGAGGCGGTCAACGCTCCCGGAAATATCGCCCAGAAATCTGCCTGCTGCTTCTGTAAAACGGAAACTCCGGACAAGACGTTCCCCATTCCACCCGCAGCATTCGCCGCCCAAATTAACAGGACCAGCCCGCCCAGCAAGAGCAGCGGGGCGGTCCAGGATTCCAGGCGTTTAATGCCCTCGATGCCGCGAAGAATGATAACAACTTGGATCAGCCAGAACAGGAAGAATGAAACCCATTCAGTTAGAAAGTAGCCGCCAATACCGATCCCGTTTCCGTAATTGACATCGGAACCGAATTGATAGAAAGCGGGCATGAGCGTGCTCAGCAAAACATGGAGTGCCTGTCCGCCGATCCACGTCTGAATACCGAACCAACCGCAGGCCACGATCGCCCGCAATATCGCTGGAATATTCGCTCCCCTCGTTCCGAACGAAGCCCGCGCCAACACCGGAAACGAGACACCGTATTTCGTCCCGGCGTGAGCGTTCAAAACCATCGGGATCAGCACGATGCAGTTGCCGAGCAGGATCGTGACCATCGCCTGCCACCACGTCATTCCCGCCTCGATAAAGCCGCCCGCAAGCGTATAGGTCGTGATGACCACGCTCATCCCGATCCACAAAGCCGCAATGTTCCACGTCGACCAGGTCCGCTGCCGAACGGTCGTCGGAGCAAGGTCGTGATTCCAGAGCGGGGAGGACGAAAGGTCCTCGGCCAGTTCAAAAAACTCTGAATTCCTTTCGCTCATAAGTTACGGTTTCTTCGGCTGTCTGTCGTTTCGTTCAGGGCATCGTTTCATAGCTTCTCTTTGTTTATGTAGTGCGTTTTTCCGCGTACTTATGCAAAATACTGGCGATCAGTGTCTGATATGGGATGCCCTCGGCCAATGCTCGCTTTTGCAAGGCACGCAGATCGCGCGATGCTATACGGATGTTGATCCGCGCGTCTTTCTTGAACGTACTTTCAGCGACCTTGCGATGCCGGGCGAGTTCTTTCTTAACACCTGCGACCGAAGGCGTCTTACCGCTGTCATAGGCGGCCAAAATTTCCTTTTCTTCAATGTCCAGCTTATTCATTTTCGTCTCCAAGATATCTTTTGGTTGCTCTGCTGCTCGGAATGATCGTCTTTAGAAATATCTCTTCATCGTTCTCGACGAACGGCACGAAATAAACGTAATCCTCCACGCAAACCACAATTATCTGTTGCCCCGGATACTTCGATTGATTCGG
>JAJNPX010000523.1 GCA_021155145.1 Acidisarcina sp.
ACAACGGGTATTGCCAGTATTTTTGCAACTTACAGGTGGAATTTCAGCCTTAGTTTAACCTCATCCTTGACGATGTCAAATTCAGGACAGAGGGCGATTTAAGCTTATGTTAATAAAGAAGGCCCCGACGAGATCCGTCGAGGCCGAGCATTGCGCGTATGACCGAAGCGAAACGCTATTTTCGGGCGGTCAACTGCAGGCGGGCATTAGCGATGTCGAGCTGTTCCCTGGTCACCTCGGTCAATTCGATAGCTGACGATGCGTTCGCCGCAAGTTCGCGCTCGGCGGCCTCACGGTCTGACCTTGCAGCATCTACATCGATCTCTTCGGCGGATTCAGCGGAATCGGTCAATACTGAGACCTTGTTATGGTTCATTTCCACAAAACCGCCTGAGACCACCAGCTTTTCGACCGATCCCTTTATCGTATAGGACAGGATACCGGGCTTAAGAGCCGAGACGATCGGCGCGTGATTGGTCAGCAGGCCGGCTTCGCCCGACGCTGTCGGTATCGTCACCGCTTCGACCTCTGCGTCGAGTACTTTCTTTTCGGGAGTTACGATCTCTAGTTTGAGCATAGTTCAAAATTCAGGGTTCAAAGTTCAAAGTTCAAGGTGCTTCACAAAACACTCGACCTTGAACCTGCAACTTCGCACCACTATTAGGCTGCGGCGGCCATCTTCTTGGCCTTCTCCCTCGCCTGTTCGATCGTGCCGACCATATAGAAAGCCTGCTCAGGCATGTCGTCGCATTTGCCGTCGAGGATCTCGCGAAATCCCTTGATCGTGTCATCGACCTTTACGTATTCGCCCTTTAGGCCCGTAAACTGCTCGCCGACCGTGAACGGCTGCGAGAAGAAACGCTGGATCTTTCGTGCACGTGCGACGGTCTGCTTGTCGTCTTCGGAAAGTTCGTCGAGGCCGAGGATCGCGATGATGTCCTGCAGATCTTTGTAACGCTGGAGGATCTTCTTGACCTCCTGAGCCGTGTTGTAGTGCAGGTCGCCGACGATCTGTGGATCCAGGATCCGCGAGTTCGAAGCCAGCGGGTCAACGGCAGGGTAAATACCAAGCTCGACGATCTGACGGGACAAAGCCGTAACGGCATCGAGGTGAGCAAATGTCGTCGCGGGCGCCGGGTCGGTGTAGTCGTCCGCCGGCACATAAACGGCCTGGATGGATGTGATAGCACCTGTCTTGGTTGACGTGATCCGCTCCTGCATCTCTCCCATTTCGGTCGCGAGGTTCGGTTGATATCCCACCGCTGAAGGCATGCGGCCGAGAAGTGCGGACACCTCGGAACCCGCCTGTGTGAATCGGAAAATGTTGTCCACGAAGAAGAGCACGTCGTTGCCCTGGTCGCGAAAATACTCGGCTACGGTGAGGCCGCTCAATGCGACCCGAAGACGGGCTCCCGGCGGCTCGGTCATCTGCCCGTAAACGAGCGACACCTTTGAGTTCTTGATCGCTTCCATATCGACCTTTGACAGGTCGAAAGCTCCGGTCTCCTCGTAATTATGCATGAAGGCGTCGCCGTAGGTGATGACCTTCGATTCCACCATCTCACGGAGCAGGTCGTTCCCCTCGCGCGTTCGTTCTCCGACGCCCGCGAATACCGAGAAACCTTCGCGGCCCTTCGCCACGTTGTTGATCAATTCCATGATCAGAACGGTCTTGCCCACGCCGGCACCGCCAAAGAGGCCGATCTTACCGCCGCGAAGGAAGGGCTGGATGAGATCGATCACCTTGATCCCGGTCTCGAACATCTCAAGCGACGTGGCCTGTTCGTCAAAAGAGGGAGCATGACGATGGATCGGGTATTCTATGTCGGATTCGACCGGCCCGAGTTCGTCCACGGGGTCGCCGATGACATTCATCACACGGCCGAGCGTAGCGCCCCCAACGGGCACCGTGATCGGGCCCTGAAGGTCCTCGACCTTCATGCCGCGGACCATGCCGTCCGTCGGCAGCATCGACACCGCACGGACGCGGCCCTCGCCGAGGTGCTGCTGTACCTCGGCAACCACATCAACGGGCGAATCGACGTCAAATCCCTCTGATGTGATGCGAAGAGCCTGATGAATGGGCGGAAGATAGTTTTCGAATTCGACGTCGACGACCGGCCCGATGATCTGCACGACCTTTCCGATCTTTACGTCCCCGTTATTAGCCATTTCTAATGAAATACTCCTGTAATTGTTTGAAAAAGCGTTGTCTTAACAAAGGAGTAAGAATAGCATAGCCCTGCTCCGGCAAGCAAAGCGGAGAGTGTCGGTCGTCGGCCTTTTATACAAGTACTTTTTACCCCGCAGCCGTTTCGCCGCCAAAGATCGTCAGCACCTCCCCGGTGATGTGGCTTGTATCCGCATTGGATGCGAAAAGACCGTGTTCTGTAAACGTCTATCGGAGCGGACCCGGCACCCGCCCACGATCAATCTTTGTCCTTTTTGGCCCCTTTTCGGCCGGAGCCGCCCGGGTTTTTGCCGCCGCCGTCCTGTTTGTTTACAGTCGCCCAGGCCCTCGCCTCGGCCTCCTTCTTCGAGACCCCTTTCTCCTCGTAGCCTTCGGCGATGTGGTCCGCTTTGCGTTCCTGTTTTGCGGTATATTTGCTGGTTCCGTCTTTCTTTGTCGGCATATTCACCTCCTAGTCGAAAATCGTTTGTACCTCATTGTAGATCCGGGAGCGGATCAAGAATTGGTCGGCCCGATGATATAGATTTATCCCGGCCCGTTTTCTTTCACGTGCCGGCCTGTTTCTTGTGATCGCCTGACGCTTCTCTCCGGGACTGGTCGTGTGCAGGTCGAGCGTTACGACTGCTTCGCTGTCCTTTCGGTTGATCCCAAACATATTTTCTCCCCCCGTCTTTTTTTCGAACACCGGATACCGTCTGCCAACTTTCCCGGCAAGGAGCGTGCCATGGGTACAAATGATTGACACCCGTTCACCCTTCTAGTAGCCTCACTCGTATACAAATTCGTCTTGATAACAAGGAACCGCTAAATTTGAGCGATCTAAGAAAACTCGAACTTCCGCCCCAGGGCCTAAACACGCTTTTTGGCGTACAGGATCAAAACATAAAGTATTTGGAAACCCTTCTCGACGTGAGCATCGGTGCGCGGGGTAACGAGCTGCTCATCGACGGCGACCCGCGCGACATCGAGACGGTCGAGCAGATCCTTCGCGAATTCGGAGAGCTTTTTGACGAGGGCCAGCATTTTACCGACAAGGAACTCCGTGATGCTTTCAAGCAGATCGCTGAGGACCGCGCTTACAGCCTGAAGGATTATTTTCTCAAGGCCCGATTCAACCCGGCCGGCAAAAAACAGGTCGCGCCAAAAACGGCGAATCAGCGAAAGTACCTCGATGCGATAGCAAACAACGATCTCGTCTTCGGAATAGGTGTTGCCGGTACCGGAAAGAGCTATCTCGCCGTTGCGATGGCCGTCGATGCTTTATTTAAGAAGCAGGTGAGCCGCATCATACTCACGCGGCCCGCGGTCGAGGCCGGTGAGCGGCTGGGATTTTTGCCCGGAGACCTGCAGGAAAAGGTCGATCCGTATCTCCGCCCGCTCTACGATGCTCTCTTCGATCTCGTTGACGGCGAAAGGGTCACGAAGATGCTCGAAAAGCGCATCATCGAGATAGCACCGCTTGCATTTATGCGGGGCCGGACGCTCTCCGACGCCTTCATCATCCTCGACGAAGCCCAGAACACGACAAGCGAGCAGATGAAGATGTTCCTCACCCGTATCGGATTCGGCTCGAAGGCTGTCGTAACCGGCGACAAGACCCAGATCGATCTCCCCCGCGGCCAGCGGTCAGGCCTGACAGAAGCCGAAGAGGTCCTGAAGGACGTAGACCTGATCGAATTCGTTTATTTCTCCGACAAGGACGTTGTCAGGCACAAGCTCGTCCAGTTGATCGTGCAGGCGTATGAATCGCACACAAATGATGAAAAATAAGAACGCGAACGAGTTCAAAAAAGAAGCGCGACTTACAACGGGTAATCGAGTGACGATCCCGAAACGGTTTCGCGACTCCATGGGTCTGAAACCAGGCGATTTCGTGGCGTTCAAGATCAAGAATGGTTACGCGGAAATCATTGCGGTGCCCCAGGAAGGAACGGAAGAAACGCGTCGTTCCCGTAAGCCAAAAGCCAGGAATGAGGCGTGATGGAATCCTCGTCTCCATCGATAAGGTCGGTTGCACGTTGAACCGAAAGAACTTCATGCAAATTGAAGGAACGCATTCGCGGATGAGGTTTCCCGATCCAGTACACGTAGTCGAATTCTATCCATCACTCGACGATTACATTTATGTCTCAACAAAGCTGACCGCTTCCATTCCTTCTAAGCCGATCACAACATATGCCTATTACGCATTTCTATTGTTGAACACGATCGTGTTCCCTGCATTCCTTTGGCTTAATGGATATTTCGTTGGTGGGCTCTTCGTGTTCATCGTGAACATGGTTGCAGTCGCCGTCCTCGTGCCGCGTGTCAACTCTGACGCTATGCGACGCTATTACGCGACACTTTTTGGCAAACGTGAAGAACGAATCGCTCGGGTCGAATTGTCTAACGACGGCATACTCTATTCCGCGAACGATTCTTACATGTTTTGGGGATGGGAAACTATCGAATACGTGGAAGAAACTGAAGACTCGCTATTCGTTTTCTCAGAGGGGAATGGAATAGGTATTCGCAAAAATGGCTTCGCATATCAGGATGAACAGAGGCAGTTTTTGGACTTTGCAAAGTCACACGCGAGAGAAGCCGCAGGCAATCAGTTATCAGCATGATCGTAAACCTCCAACGCAAGATAAAAATCAAGACGGCCGAGTTTATGCCGTTTTTGGTGGCGCTTAAGGCAGGGGTTGAGGAGATCAATGGGAAGCATTTTTCCGTGGCTTTCGTTTCGGACAAGCGGATGCGCGAACTGAACGGGTTCTTTCGCGGAAAAGATTCGACAACGGATGTCCTTTCGTTTCCGCACGAACCGGACGAATTCGAGACATCGCACGCGGCGGGGTTCACCGCCGACAACGAACTGCCGGCGGAGGGAGGCTCCGGGCATTTCCTCGGCGACATCGTTATCTCCGCCCAACAGGCCGA
>JAJNPX010000535.1 GCA_021155145.1 Acidisarcina sp.
CGGACCGACCGGCTCGGGAAAGAGTTCGACACTTGCGGCGATCATCGACCAGATAAACGAAACGAAAAGCTATCACATCGTGACGATCGAGGACCCGATAGAGTTTCTTCACAACCACAAGAAGAGCACGATCAATCAGCGCGAGGTCGGTGCCGATACAAAGGATTTCGCGTCGGCGCTGCGTGCGGCCCTCCGGCAGGCGCCGAAGGTGATCCTCGTCGGTGAGATGCGTGATATCGAGACGACCGAGATAGCGCTCGAAGCGGCCGAGACCGGCCACTTGGTCCTCTCCACCCTGCACACGATCGATGCCTCAAAAACCATCGACCGCATCATCGGGCTTTATCCGAAGAATGAAGAAAAGGTCATCCGCACGCGCCTGGCGCAGACCTTCAGATACATCGTGTCCCAGCGCCTGATCCCGCGGGCCGACGGCAAAGGGCGCATCGCCGCGGTCGAGATAATGCGGTCGAATCCGCGAACCCGCGAGTATATAGAAAAAGGCGAAAGCGAAGGCAAGACGCTGCTCGACGCGATCCGCGATGGCGAGATCGACGGTATGCAGGATTTTGACAGCGTGATCAGAAAGATGATCGAAGACAAGGTCATCACGCTCGAGGACGGCCTCTCCTACGCGACCAACCAGAACAACCTTCTGCTTCAGTTAAAGGGACTCTCGTCGACCGAGGATTACCTGAACAACGACCGGATGAAACGCCCCGTGGTGGATACGGCAATGCCGCCGCCCGTGATGAACTCGCCCGCCTCGGTACTCGACATGATGGAGTAGCAGTACCCCTCGCAACCAGAAAACCAGAATCTGCAATCAACTAATGCCATGATCATACGCTGCGACAATTGTTCCGTTTCGCTCCAGCTTGATGAATCGAAGATCCCGAGCGGGAACTTCACCGTGCGATGCCCGAGGTGTCAGAACATGCTCCGGGCGAACCGCGATCTGAAGGGCCAGGGCTCGGCGACCGTTCAGCAGTTGGCTGAGAACAGGCCCGCGGCACCGGTCGATACACAAGGCAACAGCTTTGCCGAAAAACAATCGGATTACGAGATCAACAACGCGCTGAAGATGCTGCTCTCGGCATTGAAAACGGGCGGAGACAAGATCGAATCTACAGACGACACAGCACAGAAGCCCCGCCGCGTCCTTTTGTGCCTGGGCGAAAAGCGTGACGAGGTAGCGCAGCGGCTGAGCGAGGCCGGCTACCGCGTATATATCGCCCAGACGCCGGCGCAGGCCAACGAACGTTTAAGGGAAGGCAAGACCGAGATCGTGATCTTCTCGCCCGACTTCGCCGCCGAACTGGGCGGGGCCGCCATACTGCAGCAGAAAGCAAACGCAATGTACTCGTCAGAGCGCCGTCGGCTCTTCCTGGTGTCGCTCGAGGACGAAGGCACCACGATGAACGCCCACGAAGCGTTTCTAAGAAATCTGAATCTGATAATCAATACGGCCGATATGCCGCAGCTTCCGCTGATCCTGAACCGTGCGGTGATGGACTACAACGACCTATATCACTATGTGAATCGCGGGCTCGGCGCCGAGGCGATCTAGGGGTTCGGCAAACCGTATCGCGTTTGCCGCACAAATTGTAGGGGCGCGACCCCGCCCGGTATGTCTTCCTTTCCCAGGCGAGACTTCCGCCGGCAGCCACAGTTGCTGCCCCTACAATATATTTTTTTTGAATGGTCGGCCCGCGGCATGTCATAGTGCCCGGGCGATCCGCTTTTTGCGGGCAAGATTCAGGCCGCGGCCAGCTCGAGTACCAGCATTTCGAGCTGCACGCGGGAACCTTTTGGCCCTGCGCCCCCGACCGACGTCTTTATCGCGAGGTCGGTCTCGGCAAGCCGGATGATCGCATGCTTGAGCTTTTTGATATCGGCCCTGCGTGCCGCGGCGAGAAAGGGCTCGGTCGAGGGACCATACGCCCTGGCGGCCTTTACCACGGCGGCGCGGTCCGCTCCGCCCTCCATCATGTCCTTAGCGACGGCCAAGCGACGATAGTGGTACGACAACAGGCCAAGCAGCCCCAATGGCTCGCCGCCGTTATCCAGGTCCTTTTTCAGGACTTGCAGAACTCTTTTGGCGTCGCTGGATACCAGTGCGTTTGAAAGCGCGTAGTTCTCGTTTTCGCTGATGTTAGCGACGAGTTCCTCGACCAGGTCGATCTCGATCGTCTTGGCCGGAAGAGCGGCGGTCGAGAGCTTGCCGATCTCGACGGTCAAACGGCGGACGTCGGGGCCGATCAACGCGATCAGATGCCTGATGGTCCGCTCGTCCATCTCGGCGCCATTTTTCCGGAGTTCCTGGCGGGCCCATTTCATCAAACCATCG
Organism: Acidisarcina sp.; assembly: GCA_021155145.1. GTDB lineage: Bacteria > Acidobacteriota > Blastocatellia > Pyrinomonadales > Pyrinomonadaceae > OLB17. The sequence goes on from JAJNPX010000535.1 coordinate 2,351, forward strand.
TCGTCCAACCGAGCGAACTCGACCGAGGCCCGTTGATCCTTCAGCAGTTTCCCGGCCTTTCGGTTTCCGTTGAGTTCGTCCGCGACGAAGATGACGACAGAGGTCGGCGAAGGGTTCTTGAGATAAGCCGCGAGAGCGTCAAGGTCGTCCTCTTTGAGAGTGTCTTTCTGTGCAGAGGCACCTACTCGAACGTCTGTTACGGTTACGACGCGTCGGGCCGCCATCATCGGCAGTTGGTCAGCCGCGGCGAGGGCCGTGTGAATATTGTCGGGAGCGTTCAGCGAGAACACGTCCTCGTTGAAATCGCGAAAGTCGCCCTCATCAAAGCAAGCCTCGACGATAGCCTTGGCCGCGAGGTCGCGGAGATACGTCTCAGCCCCGAAAAGGGTATAGACCGGCCCTATCTCGCGGCGGCGAAGCTGTTCACGGAGTTGTTCTCGTGTTAAAGGCATTAAGAGTAGTGGCCGCAAAGAGGCGCAAAAAGCGCAAAAAAAGAACTAATCCTTGCTCAGCGCATACTTCTTGATTTGCAGCTTCGGATTACCGAAGTTTATTAGAAGTCCGTGTTCGATTCGGGAAGAACGCAGGTATCCAAGGAGTTGGGCAATATGTTCGTCAATCAGATTGGAGCAGGCCTTAACTTCCACGACCAGACATTTTTCCACCAAGATATCAGCGAAGTACTCGCCCAACTCGGTTCCATCCTCATCGAAAACCGGGAGCGGAAACTGCTGCTCAACAAAAATCCCCTGTTTCCGCAGTCGATGAGCCAATGCATTCTCATAGACCTTCTCGCGATGCCCGTACCTATGATATTTGTGAATGGCAAAGCTTGTCTCTCGTACAATGTCGCATAGCTCGAAGATTCGATTATGGCCAGGCACATCGTGAAAGAGACCAGCCGAGAATTTGTCATCCATTTTTGCGTTTTTTGCGCCTTTTTGCGGCAATTCTCCTATTTCTTTTCTTCTTTCACGCCCATGCCGTTGACGATCGTCGATACGACCGATTCGGCAAACGCGCGGGCCATTCGTTCGACGGCCGGATCTTCCTCGTTAAAGAACGAACGCGGATCTTCGCTGAACTCAAAGGAATCGCGAAAGATAAAATTCTGATTGTCGTAGAGCACCTTGTTGGCCTTGAGGTCGCGGATGGTGACGGCCGAGGTAATGACGACCTCGTAAACGCGGGCGCGGCCCTCGCGGTCGAGCAGGACGCCGCTGAAATTGAAATCGCGGATGTTCCCTTCGACGACGGCATCGGCTCCGTCGAGCGTTCCCTGCACCTTGAGCCCGTTCCCGCGGCGGATTATCTCGCGTGAGACGGCCTCGGTAAATCGCGATTCGACACGATAACGAAGGCCCTTTGCTTCGAACTTGAAGGCCGGGACGGCGATATTTTTGATGTTCTTCGGCAGGCCGGTCCCGGTCACCGGTTTATAGCATTCGGTGAAACCGGAAACCGAAAGCAGGAGCAACGCAATGAGTACAGCTTGTATAAATTTCATACTTTTCTTCTCGAACGGCGGATCAGCCAGAGGCCGACGATCGCGATCCCGACAGCTATCAGCACGGCGGCGACGCCGACCGGTATCGCATAGATCAGCCACGAGCCGCCCGCACCGCCAGACACCTTTGCCGCGGTAACGACGCCGTTCTCGAGTGAAAGACGATAGACCGGGGCTTTCCACACCGGTTTCTCGACCACCGAGACCGTCGTCTGAAAGTTGTGCGAGAGCAGCTCCCGGGCATTTCGAAGGCGTTTTTGACGAATGATGTCGTCCAACGCCGCGCCAGAAAGATCGCCCGAGATCGCGTTCAGATCGTTCAACGGAACCGCGATGAGCGTTCCGAATCGTGCCGCTCCGCCGCGCCCCGCCGCCGAGATTACCGTCGGTGAGCCGACATTCAGCTTCACCTCTTCGACCCTCATCGGCGATTCGAGAAAGAAACGATAGGCCGAAAGGTCGGCGGCCGATTCCAGGATCAGGTCGGCGGATACATTCGAATAACCCGGATCGGGCGCGACGTCGGCAGCGGCGGCGTTGGGCAAGATGAGCAATGCCAAAATTAGAGATCTAGCTTTGATCAATGATCGCATTTGTAACCCTGACCGCGTCGACCGTTTCCTTTACGTCATGGACGCGAAGTATCCTGGCACCCTTTACGAGCGCCACGACCGCCGCCGCGATGCTCCCCGAAAGACGTCGATCGGCCGGGACCGAGCCGAGCAATTTTCCGATAAATGACTTTCGCGAGACGCCCACAAGCAGCGGGTGACCGGCGAAAGTATCGATAATCTTATCAAGTTTGGCGATCAGCTCTAAATTCTGCCCGACACTCTTTCCGAAGCCGATCCCCGGGTCCAGCACAATGCTCCCGAGCGAGACGCCGGCGGCCGTCGCGGATCCGATCGCCCGGCGAAGATCTTGCTCGACGTCGAGCAGAATATCATCCACGGGCGGTTGGGAGTGCATGTTCTCGAACTCGCCGCGGGAGTGCATCAATACGAGGCCGGCTCGATATTTTGCCGCGACCTCGGCCATCCGGCCGTCAAAACGCAGGCCCGAAATGTCGTTGACGATCTCCGCCCCGGCGATCATCGCTGCCTCGGCGACGCTTGCCTTGCTGGTATCTATCGAAATGGGAATGTCGAAGCGAGACGCAATGGCCTCGATCACCGGTGCGGTGCGGTCGATCTCGATCTGCTCATCGACCCTCGCGCTCCCCGGCCTCGTCGATTCACCGCCGACATCGACGATCGCGGCACCCTCGGCGATCATCTCTTCCGCTCGTCGTATGGCCGCATCCTGATCGGCAAATCGCCCGCCGTCGGAAAAACTGTCTGGCGTGACGTTCAGTATGCCCATCACGATCGGATGCGAGAGTTCGATAGTTCGCTTCGATGTTGGCCAGTTCACGGGATTTCCTTGAGTTTAATCCTAAAAAATGAGGGATGAAAGTTTCCCTTCATCCCTCATCCTTTATCCTTCATACTTGGCTATGCCGTTGCCGGATTATTCGGCGTTATCGGCGGAAGTATCGGCTTCTTGAACGGCGATTTCGATTTCTCTTCTTCGGCATCCGTTCCGTTGTCGTCGAACGAGGTCGAGACCCTATCGTCGGCATTTAGCGGCAAACCGGCGATCACGCGCTTCATCTGTGTCAGATCGAGCGATTCGTGCTCGAGCAATGCCTCGACAAGGCGGTCCATCGCCTCACGATTTTCTTCCAGGATCCTGGTCGCCCGGGCGTACTGCTCCGAGACGATCCTTTTTACTTCCTGGTCGATCTTGATCGCCGTATCCTCCGAGAAATCACGGTGCTGTGCTATCTCGCGGCCGAGAAAGATCTGCTCTTCCTTTTTGCCAAAGGCGAGCGGGCCGAGATCCGACATCCCGTACTGGCAGACCATCGACCGGGCGAGTTCGGTCGCCTTTTCGATGTCATTCGAAGCGCCGGTCGTGATTCGC
>JAJNPX010000005.1 GCA_021155145.1 Acidisarcina sp.
GATTCACCCAAATGAAAGAGCTAGTTTACAGGTCCCTTGCGATCGCTGTGATGGTTGTGGCGTTTGCCTTCATTTCTATCGCACAGGACACGCCCCCCACCCCTACGGAGACGCCTGCCGGGCCGGTAGGCCCGCGGCCGGGAATGACCCCGCCCTCCAGCGACCCGCAACCATACGAAAAGGTGATCACAAAAGATGCCGTGACCAAGGAAGGGATTTTCAAGGTCCATAAGGTCAAGGACAAGTACTTTTATGAGATCCCGAGCGGAGAGATCGGAAAGGAATTTCTCTGGGTCACGCAGATCGCCCGGACGACGCTTGGGGTCGGTTACGGAGGCCAGGCTCTGGGCCGTCGGGTCGTCAGGTGGGAACGTATCGAAAATAAGATCAACCTAAGGAACGTAAATTACAGCGTCGTCGCCGATCCAAAGAACCCGATCGCGGAAGCCGTAAGAAACGCGAACAACGAGACCATCTTGATGGCGTTCCCGGTCGCGGCATGGGGGCCGAACGAAGCGGCCGTCATCGACGTGACGCGATTGTTCACGACGGATATATTCGAATTCAGCGCGCGACAACGCCTCGGGGCAACGATGATGGACGCCTCCCGCTCCTACATCGACCGAATATCTGCATTTCCGACAAACATCGAGGCAAAGGCGACCCATACCTATTCGCGAACTGCCCCGCCGGCCGGAGCTCCCGGCGGCGGCCAGCCTTCGCCCTTTGGAGCTGGCGGGATGAGTCCAGGCAGTGCCACGGTCGTGCTTCACCACAGCATGGTAAAGCTGCCGGAGAATCCGATGATGCCGAGGCTCTTCGATGAACGCGTCGGATATTTTTCAGTCGGGCAAATGGATTACAGCCGTCCCGAGCAGAAGGCGACCGAGCGCCGCTTCATTACGCGCTGGCGGCTCGAGAAGAAAGATCCCAATGCCGCTGTATCGGAGCCGGTAAAGCCCATCGTCTATTACATTGATCGGGCGACACCCCCGTGGCTCGTTCCCTTTGTCAAGAAAGGCGTTGAGAAGTGGCAGAAGGCGTTCGAGGCCGCCGGATTTAAGAATGCGATCCTGGCTAAGATGCAGCCATCGGTGAGCGAAGATCCGGAGTTCGATCCTGAAGACGCTCGATATTCGGTGATCCGCTGGCTCCCTTCGACCATCGAGAATGCATCGGGCCCGCACGTCAACGACCCCCGAACAGGCGAGATACTAGAGTCCGATATTCAGATGTATCACAACATCATGAATCTCCAGCGTTCGTGGTATTTCCTGCAGGCAGGCCCGCTCGACCCACGCGTGCATAAGCTCCCCATTCCTCAGGATATTATGGGAACGCTTGTCGAGTACGTGGTCGCTCACGAGGTCGGACATACGCTCGGCTTTCAGCATAATATGAAGGCAAGCTCGATGTATCCACAGGAGAAGGTCCGAGATCGCGAGTGGGTCAAGAAGATGGGCCACACGCCGACCTTGATGGACTACTCACGATTCAATTACGTGGCGCAACCCGAGGACAAGATCGATGTCGCCGATCTCATTCCGGGTATCGGCCCCTACGATGTCTGGGCGACCATGTGGGGCTATAAGCCGATCCCAACGGCTGAGACATCGGATCAGGAATTGCCGGTCCTGGATAGCTGGGCCCGTGAACAGGACAAGACACCGTGGCTGCGTTTCTCTACGGCAGCCTCGGCTGGGAGCGACCCGGGCGAGCTTACCGAAGCGGTCGGCGATGCGGACGCGGTTCGGTCGACGGCCCTCGGGATCGCAAACCTTAAGCGCGTTTCCAAGCTTCTCGTTCCTGCGACGACGACTCAGGCGGGCCAGCCCTATAACGACCTGAACGAACTCTACGGACGGATGCTTGGGCAATGGACCCTGGAACTGAATCACGTCGCGGCGATCGTCGGCGGATACAACTCGCAGCAGAAACACATCGGCCAACCGGGCGTAAGGTTTGACTTGATCCCAAGGACCCGACAGGCTAATGCCGTCCGCTTTCTCAACGAAAATGCGTTCGTCACGCCCACCTGGGCTATCGACAAGGATATCCTTCGCCGGATCGAACCGATCGGCGCGCTCAACCGCATCCGAAACGCCCAGAACAGCGTGCTGAATAATCTGCTTTCGAGCTCGCGTTTCGCCCGTCTTATCGAACAACAGGCCCTGGACGGGGCGGCGGCTTACGACCCCGGCGAATTTCTATCCGACGTCCGCTCGGGCGTCTGGACCGAGTTGAATGCCCCGGCACCGGTGATCGATGCTTATCGCCGAAACCTTCAGCGGTCATATCTCGACATTGCGAATAACAAGCTGAACGCCCCACCGCCGACACTCCCGCAGGGTCTGCCAGCGAGTTTTGCGGCGATGTTTGTGACCAGCGGCGACGAGCGGGGCTTCTATCGTGCGGAATTGAAAGAGATCGATACTGCCGCGGCGACGGCGATCGCCAAAACGACGGACCGGGCCACAAAAGTTCACCTTGAGGCTGTCAGAGATCAGATCGCTAAAATACTCGACCCCGACAAGGCTCCCGGCCCGAACCAGCGCGCTAATGCGTTTGCAATGGAGATGCTCGAATTGTACCTGAACCCGATCTCCTGCTGGCCCGATTATAAGATCGAGCCATAGGGAACCAATAGAACTGATCCTTTTTGCGCGGGTCCGCTTCAGGAAAGCACCCGCGCATTTCTTATTGTTGCTATATAGAATTGCATGAACCGAATGTTAATAAGGGCCCTCGGCCATCTATTGAAATACCCGACCGTTAAAGAAAGCCGCTAGATCATCGTCACTATCTCGCTCAGGGCCTTTCGCTTAATGTCCGGCACCATCGCCCCCTCGGCCGGGTATCCTACGGGAATCAGCACGAATGGGACCTCGTTCTTCGGCCTGCCAAGTATCTCCCTGAGAAATTTCATCGGGCTTGGTGTATGCGTCAGCGTCGCCAGGCCCATGTTGTGTAGTGCCGCGAGCAGCAAACCAACCGCTATACCGACCGACTCCTGTGAGTAGTAGGTCGGCTCGGTCTCGCCGTTCTCCTCGACCGAGATTATACGAAAGACAACTATCAGATACGGCGCCACCTCGAGGAACGGCTTGTGTTCGTCAGTTCCTAAAATTGCC
>JAJNPX010000466.1 GCA_021155145.1 Acidisarcina sp.
ATAATCTGCAAGGCATAGATTCTTCCCGCCGCGTTGTTCGATCGCCTGGCGAGGGAACGTGAACCGCATCCGCTCGGTCTTTTCGTCGTCGTGATAAATGACCAGGTCGTTGCCATCGGACTGGCAAGGGAAATAGCCGTAGACCAGTTTTGCTTCGAGCAGCTTTTCGCGTATCGCCTGTGCTTTTATCTCGGCAAATTTAGGATAGACGGTCTCGTCGAGGATCTGCTTGTACTCTTCCGCCGATCTCTTGCCCTGCTTGAACTGCCATTGCCCCTTGAACAAGGCAGTTTCGTTGATGAATGCAAAGACCTTTGTCAGGTCTTTGATCTCAACCACCTTTGAGCCATAGAACGGCGCCTTTGGCACTTCGTCAAGCACGGACACGTCCGAACGGTTCGTGTGGGCCGTGTCGCCGCTCGCCCGTGACGAAACGCGAGCCGCCTCAACGCCCAACTTCGCATCCTCGCCCACAAGGTCCTCATCAGTGAGCCGTGAGCCGTCAGCAGTCAGCGGTTCGTCAGCCGCCACCGAAGACTCACTTGATGATGCCGTAGCGGCGAGCGAAAGTTCCGGACTGCTCACTGCTCCCTGCTCACTGCTCACTTGGGTCAGTTCATCCATCGCGTGCAGGCCATCGAAAGCGTCGCGGGCATAGAAGAGTTTGCCTTGATATAGCGGGATCAGGTCGTTGTCGACGAAACGACGATTGAGCGCCGCTCCCCCTAGAATGACGGGTACGTTGATGCCGCGCTCGTTCATTATCTCAAGGTTGTCACGCATTATGAGCGTCGATTTTACGAGCAGGCCGCTCATACCGATGGCGTCGCATTTGGTCTCATCCCACGCCCGCAGAATGTCGTCGATGGGCTGTTTGATACCGAGATTGACGACCTTATAGCCGTTGTTCGTCAGGATGATGTCGACGAGATTCTTGCCGATATCGTGCACATCGCCCTTCACGGTCGCAAGTACGAGGACTCCCTTGTTAGAACCCTCGACCCTGTCCATAAAGGGCTCGAGGAACTTCACTGCCGCCTTCATCGACTCCGCCGACTGGAGGACGAACGGCAACTGCATCTGGCCGCTTCCAAAGAGGTCGCCGACCGTCTTCATGCCATCCAGGAGGATATCGTTGATGATCTCAAGGGGCGGATACTTTTCGAGCGCGAGCTTAAGCGAATCTTCGAGGCCGATGCGCTCGCCGTCGATGATGTGGTGCTTCAGCTTGTCCTCGATCGACAGATTCGAAACGTCCGGCTTTATCGACTGCGCCGACTTCCCTTCGAAAAGCTTCGTAAATTCCGTCAGCGGGTCGAAAGTGCAGATCGGGGCGGGGACACTCATGTCCCCATCGCCGGTTCCTCCGGCGAAACCATCGCCTCCGACCGAAGCGCCCGATTCGCGAGCGCCGTTTTCGCCCTGCGGGCTCATGGGGACAGGAGTGTCCCCGCTCCATTTTCGGCGGTCGTAGATCAGGTCGCGGGCGGTGTCTATCTCGTGCTCGTTGAACCGCATCAGCGGCAGTATCTTCGACGCGTTCACGATCGCCGAGTTCATCCCGGCCTCAACGCAGTCGTGCAGAAATACCGAGTTCAGCACCACGCGCGCCGCGGGCGAGAGTCCGAAAGAGATATTTGAGACCCCGAGGATGATATTGGCCTCGGGCAGCTCTTCCCTGATCTGTTTGATCGCGCGGATCGTCTCGTCCGCGTTCTTGCGATCCTCTTCGATACCGGTTGAGATCGGCAACGCAAGCGGGTCGAAGAAAATGTCGTGGCCGGGAATGCCGTACTCAGTCGCTTGCTTGTACGCTCGACGCGCGATCTTCAGCTTGTTCTCCGCCGAGCGGGCCATTCCCTCTTCGTCGATCAGGCCGATAACCACCGCCGCACCGTACTCCTTGGCCAGTTCGAGGACTTTTAGAAAACGCGGCTCGCCGTCCTCATAATTGGTCGAATTGAGGATGCATTTGCCGCCCGCGTGCTGGAGGCCTGCTTCCATCTTCTCCCACTCGGTCGAATCGAGCATTATCGGGATCTTTACATTCGTCACCAGCCGCGAGGCGAGTTCGTGCATATCCGCCACGCCGTCGCGGCCGACAAAATCGACGTTGACGTCCAGGATGTGAGCGCCCTCTTTCTCCTGCGATTTGGCGAGGTTGACCAGGCCGTCCCAGTCCTCGGCATCGAGCAGATCGCGCATCTTTTTCGAGCCCGAGGCGTTCACACGCTCGCCGACGATCAGAAACGACGCATCCTGTGTGTACGGCTGTTGAAAGTAGATGGATGAGGCCGATGGCGCAAGCCGTGCATCCCGCCGCTTGGGCGAAAGGCCGCCGACGCGCTCGATCAAGAGCTTGAGATGTTCCGGCGATGTGCCGCAGCATCCGCCGACGATATTGGCCCCGAGATCGCGGGCAAAGTGCTCCACCTGCGCCGCAAAGCTTTCGGGTGTCTCGTCGTAATGCTGCTTGCCGTCCTTTACCTCCGGCAGCCCCGCGTTCGGCAATACAGAGACCGGCAGCGGCGAATTGTCACAAAGATACTTGAAACTGTCGGCCATCTGCTTCGGGCCGGTGCCGCAATTCATACCGATCACATCGATCGGGAACGGCTCGAGCGCTGTCAGAGCCGCACCGATCTCAGTTCCGTTGAGCATCGTACCGAAGGTCTCGATCGTCACCTGAGCGATCACGGGGATCCGCATCCTGTGCTTCTCAAAATGCTCAAAGATGGCGGCGAGCGATGCCTTGGTCTGCAAGAGGTCCTGACAGGTCTCGACGATCAACAGGTCGCTTCCGCCGTCGATGAGCCCGCGGACCTGTTCGCGGTAGGCGTCCTTAAGCTCGTTATAGGTTATGTGGCCAAGCGTCGGCAGTTTGGTCCCGGGCCCGATCGAACCGGCAACGAACCGCGGCTTGTCGGGCGTCGAATAATCGCCCGCGATGCGTTTGGCCAATTCGGCCGCTTTTCGGTTGACGTCGTAGGTCTTGTCGGCAATACCGAATTCCGTCAAAACGACCTCGCTTCCGCCAAAACTGTTCGTCTCGATCACATCGCAGCCGACATCGAGGAACCCTTTGTGGACCGTCTCGATCGCGTCCGGCCGCGTGTACAGCAGATTCTCCGAGCAGTTCTCAAACTGCGGCCCGCCCCAATCGTCGATCGTCAGGTTCAGCGCCTGCAGATTGCTGCCCATCGCACCGTCAAAGACGACGATTTTTTCTTTTAGTAGATCGATAAACTGCATAAATCTTGTCCGCCAACCACACGAAAAAAGATAAGCCGAACTCTCGCGTCGCGTCGCGGGAAACTGATCCGCACATCAAAAAAACTCTGCACCGATCGACAGCACAGAGTCTTTTCTAAATATTGCACTCATTGCTGTTTAGCCGCTTATTTTACGTGGCCGCAAGTCGCAATAACTCACCACGTCCTTGTATTGAATATTACGCTCTGGCCGACGC
>JAJNPX010000054.1 GCA_021155145.1 Acidisarcina sp.
GTCACGACCGGCGGATTGGGCCCGACCGAGGATGACATTACCCGCCGGGTCGCCGCCCGCGGGGTCGGCCGCGACCTCGTCTATCACGACGAACTCGAGGCGGACCTGCGCGAACGGTTTCGCCGCTGGGGACGCGAGATGCCCGAGATCAACAAACGGCAGGCGTATGTGATCGAGGGTTCGACCGTGCTGCCGAATCCAAACGGATCGGCCGTCGGTATGCTTCTCGCTTTTGAAGGCAAATTCCTGGCGGTCCTCCCGGGCCCGCCGCGGGAAATGCGGCCGATGGTTGAAGCATATGTCCTCCCGAAGCTCGCCGAGAATTCCGGCGACCTGCTGACGAGGACTCGGGTCATGCGTGTCTCGGGCATGGGCGAATCGGCGGTGGATGAGGCGATCGCCCCGATCTACACTTCCTACGAAAACGTTCAAACCTCGATACTGTTCAGCCGCGTGGAGATCGAACTCCACCTCACTGCGCGCTCGCGCTCTGCCGAAGAGGCCGAAAAAAACCTGTCGGAACTGGCGGAGAAGATCAGCGCGTCGCTCGGCCCGGCCGTATTTGCCACGAACGGCGAGACGATGGAAGAAGTGATAGGAACGATGCTTACCGAGCGCGGTCAAACGATATCGGTCGCCGAAAGCTGTACAGGCGGGCTGATCGGAATGCGGCTGACCGAGGTTCCGGGCTCATCGCGATATTTTATAGAGGGAGCGATCACATATTCGAACGAGGCCAAGATGCGAACGCTCGGTGTGCCCGAGCAAACATTGATCGATCACGGGGCAGTGAGTTCCGAGACGGCCGAAGCGATGGCCGAGGGAATGCGGCGACGTGCGGGCACCGACCACGCGATCTCGGTCACCGGGATCGCCGGCCCCGATGGCGGAAGCGAAGAAAAACCGGTCGGGACCGTCTTCATCGGCTATGCAAATAGAGACCGCTGCCGTTCGGTAAAGCTCTTGCTTCCGGGTGACCGCGAATTGGTGCGTTGGCGTTCCAGCCAGGCCGCGCTCGACTATTTTCGTCGGCAGCTTTTGAAGCAAGGGTAAGCGAATTGGGAAGACTCGGCACCATCGCATCGACCGTCGTGGGAAAGATCCGCGAGCTTGGCCGGCTCACACCGATCGCCCTCGTCACGACGTTCCTTCCGATCGCGGGCAGTTCCGTTCTTCTTGTCGTCGGCTATCCGCTGGGAAATTGGCTGCGTGCAAATTGGGAGGCGGGCAGCCTCATTTTTCTGGCCGGCGTACTTTTCTTTTGCGGTTTTGCACTGCTTCCGACCAATTTGATCGGTATCCTCGGCGGCTGGGCATTCGGGTTCTGGCTCGGGATCCTTTTGCTGATCGCCGGGGTCGTGGGCTCGGCGACAGTTTCTTTCTTTGTGAACCGACGGCTGACCGGCGAGACCTTGACGGCCTTGACCGGCCGGAATGCACGCGCCAACGCGATCCACAAAGCCCTCTCAGGCGACAGCATATCTAAGACGACGGCGGTGATCATATTGATCAGATTGTCGGTGGTGATGCCCTTTGCCTTTACCAATTTTTTCCTGGCGGCAGCGAGAGTGCCGGTCTCGAGTTTCCTTGTGGGTACATTCCTCGGTATGCTGCCGCGCTCGGCCGCGATGGTCTTTCTCGGCGCCGAACTGTCCGAACTCTCTTTCCAGAACTTCAATGACAAATGGTTCCTTTTGGCCGGCGTTCCCGCAACGGTCGTCCTCATTGTGGTCATCGCCGTCATAAGCCGGCGGGCGCTCGACCGGTTGACGCTCGAAGAAGGCAGGGATTGAGCCATTTTTATGCGATAAATGCTTGCTTTTTTGGCCGTTTGCGTCGAAAATTACCTGAGCGCTTGCTTGGGCCTTTCCGGCCAAACCAGATTTTGGAACTTTACGACCCTCAACTCGTGAAACGTATCAGAAACGGTCCGTTTCGTACTGTCTCCAATTCAGGCTTCGAAAACTATGAATAGACCAGCATTTGCACGCCTTTTCACACTGCTTGTCCTCGTTTGCCTACTTTCTCCGACGGCCGCACTCGCGATCGGCGACGGTAAAAAATTCTTCAAGCAGGGAATGAAACACGAGGTCGCTGAGGAGTGGGACAAGGCCGCCGAGGCTTTTGCCCAGGCAGTCGCCGAGAATCCGAAGAATCCGGAGTATCGCCTCCATCTTCAGCGCTCGCTGTTCAATGCCTCGCAGCAGTATATGAGGCTGGGACGGACGAAAGCGGATGAAAAGGACTACGCCGGCGCGTACAGCTATTTCAGAAAGGCGTACGCATTTGACCCGGTGAACGAATTGGCAAAGTCGGAGATGGCTCGAATGGTGCGACTTCAGGAGGACCTCATCAAAGGACAAGGTCCGCAGGGAACTTCCGATCAGAAGGCCAGGCTCGTCGCGACCTCCTACACGCCGGACGATGCAAGGCTCCCGCAAAAGTTCGAGAAGCTCCGGGATGTCCCGTTCCCGGGCGGCGTAAATCTGCCGTTCATTATCAAAGAGCTTGCAAAGGATCTTGAGTTGAATGTTCTGTTCGATGTCGATTCGCGGCTTGATAACCGTACCGTCCGTATCGAATTGAAGAACGTAACTGCCGCGAAAGCTCTGGATTATATTTTTCTTCAGGAGAATCTATTTTTTCAGCGGGTCGGGCCGCGAACGATACTCGTCGCCTCGAACACGCGAAGGACAAATTTTCAGCAGCTCGTTTTACGGACCTTTTATCTCGCTAACGCAAACCCAGTAGATGTAAAGAAAATCATTCAGACCGCGATCCCCGCACAGCCGGGCCGGACGCAGACCATCGTCGTCGAGGACGCGGCGACCAACAGCCTTACGATCCGCGACACGGCCGAGAACATAGCTTTATTTGAAAAGCTGATCGGCTCGCTTGATAAGGACCGTGCCGAGGTGGTGATGGATGTCGCCATCTATGAGGTTTCGAAATCGGACCTGCTTGAGCTTGGCAATCAGATCGGGAACCGATCGCAGCTTACTAATCTTGGCGGAACTACCAGCGGCGTGGTCGGGTTGGGCGGAAATGAACTGTTCGGCACATTGGGGCGAACGGCGGCGAATGTGATCCCGTCGGTCTTTGGTGCGGGCATCGTGCTGCCGGCTTCGAACCTGGTGGCGTTTCAATCAAAGGGAAATACAAAGCTGCTCGCATCCACCCAGATCCACGCCTTTAACAACGAAGATTCGTCAGCCCGCATCGGCCAGCGCGTCCCGGTCCGCACGGCTCAGTTCGTCACCGCGGCAAATACATCTAACAACGGCGTCGTCTCCGACGTGATCAACTATGAGCAGGTCGGCCTGACGCTCAAGTTCAAGCCGATAGTGTTCCCGAATCAGGACGTACAGGTGGCGATGGAGATCGAGTCAAAGGATGTCGTTGCCGGCGGTACGGATAACAACCCTGTTTTCTCTGAACGGACGATCAAAGGAACGGCTCGCGTTCAAAATAACAAGACGCTGCTGCTCGCCAGTGTGGCCCAGGACGTCGAAAGCCGTGGAAGATCGGGCATACCGCTTTTGGGATTGATCCCGATCCTCGGGCGCCTGTTCTCGGCGCCGACGCGCGACAACCGCCAGGTCGATATAGTCATTGCCGTCACACCGAGGGTCATTCGTGCTCCGGCGATCCTGCCCGACGACCTAATCGAACGGCCGACCGGAAGCCTTGCGACGCCGACCAGCGGTTCGCTCGAGGCGATGATCATCCAGGAAGAACGCGACGAACAACTTGCGATGGCAAGGCGTCTGCCGACCGACACGCAGATGCAGATGCCCGATCAGCCGGCGAACCCGGAGTATGTGAGAAACGGGTCTCCT
>JAJNPX010000071.1 GCA_021155145.1 Acidisarcina sp.
GATGCTCTCGCTGGAGGAACCGGCGATGGGGGACGGAGCGGGGACACTCCTGTCCCCATGAGCGTCGCTTCGACGCGAACAGGCGCGGGGCATCCTCACGCCCTAACGGGCAACGCGAGTTTCGCCGGAGGAACCGGCGATGGGGGACGGAGCGGGGACACTCCTGTCCCCATGAGCGTCGCCTCGACGCGAACAAGCGCGGAGCATCCTCACGCCCTAACAGAGAACGCGAGTTTCGCCGGAGGAACCGGCGATGGGGACAAGAGTGTCCCCTCTCCGCATATCATCACATCCTCGATCGAGCACTCGGCGGTCAAGAACGTCTGCGAAGACCTTGAAAAGCAGGGTTATCGAGTGACGTATCTGCCCGTTTACGAGGACGGTATCGTCCGCATCGAAGACCTGAAGGCGGCGATAACGGACGACACTCTGCTCATTTCGATAATGGCTGCGAATAACGAGATCGGCACACTTCAGCCGATCGAAGAGGTCGGAAAGTTTGTAAGAGAACTGCGGGCCGGCGGACGGAAGGTCTGGTTTCACACCGACGCGGTACAGGCCGCGGGAAAGGTCCCGATCAACGTCGAAGAGATCGGCTGCGACCTGCTCTCGATCTCGGCCCACAAGCTGTACGCACCTAAGGGCGTCGGAGCATTGTACGTCCGACGCGGCGTCCGCCTTCACCCGCAGAATATCGGCGGGCATCAGGAACGCGAACGTCGCGGAGGGACCGAATCCGTCCCGAACATCGCCGCTTTCGGCAAAGCCTGCGAGCTGGCCGGCGAGCTGATGAGAAGCGAGTCAGAGGCTCTCGGGAAGCTTCGCGACGATCTCGAAACGCGTGTCTGCGAGATGATCCCGGATGTCGTCTTCAACGGCGACCGCGACCGCCGCCTGCCGAACATCTCGAACATCTCATTTCGCTCCGTCGAGGGCGAGGGCCTGCTCATCAACCTGGATATGCAGGGCATCGCCGTTTCGACCGGCTCGGCCTGCTCCTCCGGCACGCTCGAACCGTCCCCCGTCATCCGAGCCCTCGGACCGCAGACGTCCTCGTCCGCCGGTGGTGATGACGAAGACCGCGCCCGCGGAGCCATCCGCTTCTCGCTCGGCCGCACCAACACCGCCGCCGACATCGACCGCCTCCTCGAAGTCCTCCCAACCTCCGTCGAGAACCTCCGCCGCCTCACCGCCTCGGCCCGCTAAGGAGAAAACGTAGGAGTCGTGATAATCCGAAATCCCACATCCGAAGTCGTCTTGTCCCACCGCCGCGCGCACCGCATTTTTATTCAAAGAACTGGCCCGGCCGACGATCGACCGGGCCCGCGGAGTGTTGCACGTAAGGCAGCGTGTCAATATTTACGGCGACTGTTTCTCCTTAAAACGTTGTAAGGACTTGCCGACCTTACGGGCGATGCGGCTTGATGGGTAAGTAACCACGAGTGACGCCAACTCGTCCTCTAAGAGATTACGGTCAGATGCACTTACCTTCCTAAACCACCCTTCCTGCAGAAAGAAGGCGATGTCGGGACGGTCCTTGATCTTTTCCCAAACCAGCAGATCTTCCCCCGACGGTTGCGAGACTCGAACTTCGACGGCTTTCGACGTCAGGGTCACGCCCGCGCCTCCATTAATGGCAACGTTAAAGAGCTCAGCTCGAACAAAGTACTTCCCGGGTTCTGGAAAGACAAACGAGGTTAGAATGCGGTCCCGCGATATCTTGTCGACAGCGGATGGAGCGAGATTCGTTAGCTTGGGCTTATCGTTCCAAAAAAGCTTAACTGGACCCCCGACGGAATCGCCCGTATCAAGTTTCAACAAGCTCCTCCCACCTTCCATGCTGCGGATCCCCGGTGAGACGAACCTTTTGTAATTCTCTCCATCCGAGGAGACATAGAACTTTAGGTCACCCCCATGCGGGTGGACATTCGCGCGGACATTTACGGCTTCTTTAGTGTCATTTTGCAGTTTAACGACGAATTCGAACGGCTCTCCCTGAACTATATCGCGAGAATCCGTCTCAACGATCAGCGAAACCGGAATGGCCCCGTCTCGTTCCGGTTGAAATGAGGGAACAGACGCAAACAGACTAAGTAACAACGCAGCCACGATCAGCTTCAACATAATTGTAGACTCCTGTGTGTTAGCTCAGCGTCAACAAATCAAGAAAGCCCCTTCGATCGCTCGAAGAGGCTCAGGTGCGGGATGCCTTGTAGTGATTTACAAGGGGTTTCGTATTGTGAAAGTCGATCGATGATCGAGTCTAAGGGTTAGTCGCCGACGATGATCCCGGTCTTGTCGCCTACGATGATCCCGCAAGTGCGGTCGCCTACAATGATGCCGGTGCGGTCGCCGACGATGATGCCCGTGCGATCACCGACGATGATGCCTGTGGTAAAGAACGTCGCAACCTTACCAAGGAATGACGTCACAACGCCGGGGTTTTCCTGTTTTTCACAAGTAGTCTCGTCTTTGCCCGTCGATCCGGTGCGGTCGCCGACGATGATCCCTGCATTAGCCGCGGTTGCTCCGAACATCAGTGTGAAAAGCATTAGTGTGGTCGGGATGAATCCTTTTAGTTTTGTCATTTTTTTCTTCTCCAGTTTCTTCAGTTTGTCCCGGAAGTTGTCCGCTTCCTGCTGACCCGTATATCTCAATACACGTGCCACGATTTTTCTGGAGATCGATTGTATTTGTAACCGCCGTATTTGCTTAACTTACGGTCGGGGTTTCGGCCTAAGGGAAGACTGTTTATGGTGGGATAGGGTTTGTATACGTGGTATACAAACGAGTTTTGTAGTTAGGCTAAGATATGTAGTTTCAATTAGTTACCGTAATGGATAGCACGTATACACTAGAATTTGGCTACCAAGTATCCAGATTTCCACCTCGCCTAAAGAAATATCTGTATTTTCCTCACATGAACGTGCTATCATTACTTCGGCTTTTTACGCCCCACGCTTCCATACCCCTGTTCAATGCAGACCACCAGCCAACTCCCGGATACGTTAAGGTTTCAGCCGACTGATCAATACAAGTTTGCGATCATCGTTGCGGGGTTGTCGTGTTTGATCTTTGCCTTGCTCACGATACCTGAGGGCGCATTAAGCCTTGGGTTCCTGGCTATCGTGGTATTCGCGATATTCGTCGCCCCGCGGATGAGCCTCACGCTCCCTCGCTCAAAGTTCTTTATCAGCTTTTCCGAGTCGATAGTGTTCTTTGCGTTTCTCGTCTATGGCGGTGAAACGGCCATCGTGGTCGCGTTCATCGAGACGTTTGCGAACTGCATTTTCCTGATGCGGAACAGCGGGCTCTCCGGAAAGTGGGTCATCCTTTGGAATTCGGCATTGGGCTCGCTGGTGGCCACATTCGTATTCGTCGCATTTACATTTACGTCGAAAGCATATGGTGGGAGTGTCGCTCTCTCGGACACACGCAATCTCATCATTGTGCTCGGCGTCCTCGCGATAACGCATTTCCTCGCGACATCGCTCCTGGTCTCTTTCTACAGGCGGATAAAGACGGAAGGCGCCAGCCTTTGGCAGATCTGGAAAAAGGAATGCCTGTCCACATCGATGGCACAGCTTACGGGCGCCGGACTTGCGGGAGTGATCTACAAGCTGATCAACTATGCCGATCCGCTTGTGATGGCTGTGGCCGCCGCGGTGGTCGGCGTTTTTTATCTTAGCTATCGGCAATCCATCAGAGATATCAATTCTGCGTTCGAGCAGGTCGAAGAGGCCGAGCGAGAAAAGGCGGAGGCGGAACGCCAGAGGGCCGAGGCAGAGCGAACACGGCGCGTTGAAGCAGAGGAGTTCGCAAATCAGCTGAGCGTGGCCCTCGCAAAAGAAGAGCAAGCAAACAAGGCATTAAGGAAAAGCGAACGAGATTTTCAACATGCGGCTCTGCACGATTCGCTGACCACGCTTGCCAACCGAAAGCAGTTTGGCGATGTACTTCGGCGGCTGATCACTGATTATAAGGTCGACCCGTCAAACGAGTTCCAAGTACTTTTTCTCGATATACGCAGCTTTAAGAACATCAACGATACGCTCGGCCACACTATAGGCGACAAGGTTCTCGCCATCGCGGCAAAACGGTTTGTAAGGATGCTGGACACCAAGGACACAGTGGCACGCATCGGTGGAGACGAGTTCGCGATCATTCTCCGAGGGCTCGGGTCGACCGCAAAGGCAGAAAAGGTCGCTCGCCGTATTTACCAGAACATCACACAGCCATTTTCGCTAAGCGGCAACAGCATTACGGTGGACATCAATATCGGTATTGCCCCTTGCGATGTCGAATACGACACCCCGGAAGAGATACTTCGCGATGCGGATATCGCCATGCATTACGCGAAGGAGAAGGGGAACGGGCTGGCCGTCTTTACAAAAGAACTCCGGTCGCGGTTTCTCGAACGCGTCCGGTTCGAGATGGACCTCCGTCACGCGATCGATCGCAACGAACTCATTCTTCATTATCAGCCGATCATCTCATTGCAGGACGGCCAGCTGATCGGATTCGAGGCCTTGATCCGTTGGCACCACAGCGAATTTGGGCTGATTCCGCCAAGCAAGTTCATCCCGATCGCCGAAGATTCCGGCCTGATCAAGCCGATAACTGTCTGGATACTCGAGGAAGCCTCGCGTCAACTCGTTCGATGGCAGGGCCTCGCACCGGATTATAGATCCCTCATTGTGAGCGTAAATATCTCCGGCAAACATCTCGGCGACAACGATCTTATCGACGATGTGCAGCGTGCTCTCGAGATATCGAAGATCGACCCATCAACGCTTAAACTGGAGATCACGGAAAGTGCGGCAATGGAAAGTCCGGACCATACGGTAAATATGCTGCACCGCCTGAAGCAGGTCGGAGTTCAGCTCAGCATCGACGATTTCGGAACGGGATATTCCAGTCTCAGCCATCTGCACAAGCTCCCGTTCGATACGCTAAAGATCGACCGCTCATTCGTTTACAGCGTAGGGGCTGCGGGCGAGAATTCCGAGATCTTGCAGACGATCATTTCGCTCGCTAAGAATCTGAAGATGCGCGTTGTGGCCGAAGGCATCGAGACTGCTTCTCAACTTGCATTGCTCCAAACGCTCGGCTGTGATTACGGCCAGGGTTTCCTTCTGGCTAAGCCGAAACCGCGTGAAGAGACCGAGACGCTCCTGTATCAGCGACCTTCTTGGCTTCCTGAGGACCCCCTTGTCGCCTATACCGAGCACATCTCCGAACCCGCCGATGCTCATCTGCCGGTATTCTGATCTCACATTTTTGCTGATCTGTTGAAACGGTCCCGATCAGATCTCGGGGCCGTTTTCAATTATTGACCGTGGACGTGAAACGCGAAGGCTCTCTCTCAGTAGATGCTGACGTGAGCGGTCGCTCAGCATCGTGACGTTGGCGTTAACTCAGCTAACGAATCTGTGCTATCTTTAGGTATCCAAAATTGAGAGGTCACGATATTTCTATGTACAGAAAGCTTCTTCTGTCTCTTGTCGTAGTTTCGTTCATTACCGCTTCGATCCCCGCGCAGAATGGTGTGGGGTACCCGAAGGCGAAGAAGGTCGACCAGGTTGACGATTACCATGGGGTGAAAGTGTCGGATCCATATCGCTGGATGGAAGATACGGCGTCGGCAGATACCCAAAGCTGGATCGAACAACAGAACAAGATCACGGATGCGTACCTTGCCACCATCCCCCAACGCGAAAAGATCAAGGCACGGCTTACCGAGCTCTGGAATTACGAACGCTACGGAGCTCCGTCAAAGATCGCCGATAGATTTTACATCTATGCGAAGAACGACGGCCTACAGAACCAGAGCGTTTGGTACCGGGCGAAGTCGATCGACGATCAGGGCGAGGTTTTCTTCGATCCGAATAAGCTCTCTACCGACGGCACTGCTGCACTAAGCGGATCTTCGTTCACCGACGACGGAAAACTATGGGCATACGGTGTCGCAAGATCGGGCTCGGACCGCACCGAATGGAGGGTGATGAACGTCGAGACGGGCGAGTATCTGCCGGACACGCTGCGGCCCAACCGACAGGGCGGCGTTTCATGGTTAAAGGACAACTCCGGCTTCTTTTACAGCCGCTTTCCGGACGCGTCCGAAGGTGCGGAACTTAAGGGCGCCAACAAATTCCAGAAGATGTACTTTCATAAGCTCGGCACGCCGCAATCCGAGGACAAGGTCGTTTACGAACGTCCCGAAGATGGCGAACTATTTATGGGCGGCGGCGTTACCGAGGACGGTAAATGGCTGGTCATCAGCGTTTCAAAAGGCACCCAGCGAATGAACGAGGTCCATTTCAAAGACCTCACACGGCCGGACTCGCCGATCGTTCCGCTCGTTAGTGACCGGAATAACAGCTGGTCATTCGTCGGCAATGACGGACCGGTCTTCTATTTCCGCACTGACAAAGATGCAGAGCGCGGAAGGCTCGTAAGCGTGAACGTTCTCGCCCGTACACGGGTATGGAACGAGATCATTCCCCAGGCGTCTGAGACACTTAATGGGGTTCAGTTCATCAACGACCAGTTCGTCGCGAATTACCTCAAGGATGCCTACACCAACATCAAGATCTACGACAAGAATGGAAAATTCGTCCGTGATGTCGCCCTTCCGGGCATCGGATCGGCGGGAGGATTCGGCGGACGCCAAAAAGACACGGAAACCTTTTACACGTACTCGAGCTATAACGCACCGCCTACGATCTATCGTTACGATATGAAGACCGGCAAGAGCACTCTCTTTCGGCAGGCGAAGGTCAAGTTCGATCCGTCTCAGTTCGAGGTGAAGCAGGTCTTCTATTCGAGCAAAGATGGGACAAAGGTGCCGATGTTCATTGTCCACAAAAAAGGTATCAAATTGGACGGCAACAATCCGACACTGCTCTACGGCTATGGCGGTTTCAACATTTCTATGACGCCGGGATTCTCGGTTGCACGTCTGCCATGGCTGGAGATGGGCGGAGTTTATGCGGTCGCGAACATTCGCGGCGGAGCCGAGTATGGCAAGTCGTGGTGGGCGAATGGTGCCCGGTTGAAAAAGCAGAACACCTTCGACGACTTTATCGCGGCCGGCGAATGGCTGATCGCGAACGAATACACCAGTACCCCGAAACTTGCGATCCAGGGCGGATCGAACGGCGGATTGCTGGTCGGAGCGGTGCTGAATCAGCGGCCCGACCTTTTTGGGGCGGCACTTCCGGCGGTTGGCGTCATGGATATGGTGCGGTTTACCGAGTTTACGGTAGGGGCTGCGTGGAAATCAGATTACGGCGATCCGAAAGACCCGACCGATTTCAAAGTACTCTACTCCTATTCGCCGCTCCACAACATCAAGCCGGGCACCAAGTATCCCGCGACAATGGTAACGACCGCCGATACCGATGACCGTGTATTCCCGGCCCACAGCTTTAAGTATGCGGCCACACTGCAGGAGGCTCAGGCAGGTAACGCGCCGATACTGATCAGGATCGAGACAAAGGCCGGACATGGCGCCGGCAAGCCCACGACCAAGCAGATCGAGGAACAAGCCGACATTTACGGTTTCCTGGTAAAGGAACTGAAGGTAAAGATGTGAGGACCGTGCATTCGATTTAATGGCACTTGCCAATAGCGCGGGTGCCATTTTCCGCTTTAAGGTCACCGGTGAAAGGTACAATCTTCCTTGGGCTCCCGGCCCTGCGGATAAGAGCGTATCTCGGACTTGGGACACGCAGCCGTCGCCCGCATACCCGTTAACGGACAGACGATCGCCGTTACTCTCATTTCCGGCCTTTCCCTGCCCTTCTTTGGATCTGTTGAACCCTGTGGGCCGAGCTGGTCTTCCCAGGTTTCGTCAACCGGCAGCGGGCTTTTCTCAGGCGTTGGATAAAGGATCGGTTCCCCTGTCTCCGGGTCATATTCGACATTTGCGGAATCCCCAGGGAGCACCGCCTTGTTTGGCACGGTCCCCGCGACGAAGAGCTCAACGCGGCGAAATTCTGACGGCACCTCGGTGACGTATATATCCGGTGGCTGGTCCTTCAGAGTCGTCGCCCACGCGGGGTCATTCACGGGCAAATCGGACGAACTGGGCGTCGGCGATGGCGTCGGGGTCTCAGCAGGCTTTGTAACAGCGGCCTCGACACCATCGAGTTCGCGGATCAATGCTCCATTACGAATATCGACCTCGGCCTTGCGGACGGTCGCGGGCATCGTCCAATCCCCGTTCCATTCCGGATACCGACGAAGGGCTTCCTGCATAAAATCGGCCCAGATGGGCATTGCCGAATCCGACCCCTTCATCCCCAGGTCGTCTCCGTCGTCAAACCCGACATAAACTACGCAGACCAGCTCAGGCGTAAAACCCGCGAACCAGCCATCCCGCGAAGTTCCGGTCTTTCCGGCATAGGCCGCCTTGCCGGCGACATTTCGAAAACCCCAGCCCTGCGCCTGTGCGGCGGTTCCGCGGTTGATGACATCCTTCAATATGTCGTCGACAATATACGCGACGTCCGACCGGATCACGTTCTTCTTATCAACCTGGGGCATCGCGACGGCGGTCCCGTCCCCGGCGGTGATCTGTGTGATCGGCATGGGAGCGACCCTGTCGCCCAAGTTCGCAAACATGGTGTAGGCGGTCGCAACCTGCAGCGGGGTGGCCTCAGCAGTTCCGAGCGCCATAGACGGATATGCCTTTTCCACTTTCGGCATTCCCGCTTTGTGGGCTAGGTTCATCACACGGCCTATATTGACCTGCATTCCAATATCCACCGTGATCGTGTTCTTGCTCTTTACAAGAGCGTCGCGGAGAGTGATCTCCTTATTCGAGAAAGTGTCGCCGTAATTATTCGGGGCGTAACTGTCTCGTCCAAAAGTGAATACCTTCTTTTCGTCTTTTAGAACGGTCGCTGCCGTAAAAACTCGCGTGGCCGTGTCGTAGGCCGAGTTGATCGCGGCCGCATAAACGAATGGCTTAAAGACGGAACCCGGCTGACGCATCGCGTTGGTTGCCCGGTTGAACTGATTCTCAAGATAATCGCGGCCGCCGATCATGGCCACGACCTCGCCCGTCTTGGGGCGTATCGCGACAAGCGACGCGTTCAGGCTGCCCTTTGGCTTCTTCGGAAAGTACTTATCGAGTTTTTCGAGACGTTTGCTGACGATCTCATAAGCCATCCGCTGAAGATCAGGGTCGATCGAGGTATACACCCTCAAATGCTGAAGTGCCTCCGGGTCACTAACGAGTTTCGGGATCTCCTCAATGACGTACTGTGAAAAATACGGCATTCCCTGCAGTTCTTTCTTGCTCGATATCTTCTTTAGCTCAAGTTTTGTGTTTCGCGCCGACGCATGTTGTTCAGGCGATATCTCGCCTGCCTCAAGCATCGAATCGAGGACTTGATTGCGGCGTTCGGCGACCCGCTCAGGATTCTTGAATGGGTTGTAGCGGTTCGGGCTCCGAATGATACCAGCGAGGAATGCCGCCTCCGGAAGAGTTAACTGCGAGACGTCCTTTCCGAAGTACACGCTTGCCGCCTCCCCCACCCCATAAATAGAAACGCCGGACTGCTGACCCAGATAGATCTGATTGGCGTAGAGAGCGAATATCTCCTGCTTCGAAAGCCGAGTTTCGAGGATGATCGACATGAACGCTTCCTTGGCCTTACGCTCAAGGGTCTGTTCGTTCGTCAGCAGGAGATTCTTCACGAGCTGTTGAGTGATCGACGATCCTCCCTGGTTAGCGATCGGGGAATCATCATCGCGTTCGTATCGCCGCCACGCGGCCCGCACTATTCCTCGGAAATTTACACCATAATGTTCGAAAAACGCCCGATCCTCGGTCACGGTTATCGCCCTGATCAAGTGCGGCGGAAGGTCGTCAAAGTTAACGACCCGACGGCGGCCATCGCCCTCTGCTGCCACCGTGCTTAACATCTTCGGCTCGAGCTTCGCGGAGGGTTCCACTCGGCCAGACGCAAGATTCTGGATCGAATCGACAGATCTTCCGTCCTTGGCAAACTTTACCTGGAGGGGCGCAAATGTCTTTTCGCCATTTATGACGCCGGTCGAACCGGGTTCGATCAACAGGCGGGCCTCGGCAACTGAATATCGGCTTCGGGAAAGATCAGCCTTATTATTCTTTTCGATATAGCCCGCAGATTTAAGATATTCGATCAGCTCCTGCTGGGTTATCGTGTCGCCTGCTTTGAGGAGCTTAGGTGCGGAGTAAATACCTGCAGTGGGTGTAAAGATGTCTGAACTGAGCAACTTACGATCGATGAGGTCGGAGTATTGAAACCAAAAATAGGTAAAGGTCAGGAAGCCGAAAAGAAGTATAGTCAGCGCCAAGCCGATCGTCCATGGGCTGAAAAGGCGTCGCAGAGCCCGGCGGAACCACGACGGTGGCGGAGACTGATACGCCGAAACGCGATTCGCCTTTACCCATCCCCGGGGAGGCAGTTTCGAGCGCGTTCGTTTGACCATCGGCCGTTCCTGCATTTTGAATTGAATCGTGCTGCGAATTAGAGAGGTTTCTAAAATGGACGGTTGCCCTGTAAAATTCTATTTCGTTTAGGGGTCTGTGTCTAGGGGTTTGTCAGAATGAAGACTATCGTAACAGGGGGAAGCGGATATCTCGGCACGCATATTCGCCGGCACTTCCGGGCGGATGATCTTTCACGCCGTTCGGGGTCCAGCGTGCTTGATCCGGCCGGCCTGTCGAAATTGGAGGACTACGACCTTGTCATCCATCTCGCCGCCCATCTGGACAAGTCGCCCGATGCCGCAGAAGAGGTCTTTCTGACCAACGTCGAAGGGACCGTGAACGTGCTGAAGAATATCCGAAAGGATGCAGCATTCATATTCGCTTCGACGAAGGACGTCTATGGGAGGTTCGCCGACGGTTTTGCCGAGGTCCCGGAATCTTGTCAGACCCTCTTCGCCGGTCAGTCAGCCCTGGAATGGTCAAAACTGATCGCTGAGAAGTATGTGGAATATTACGCTCACCAACGGGCGTTTCGGTCGTGCATCTTTCGACTCTCCAACATATATGCGCCCAATAGTGAGGGAAATACGCCGGGTTTCGTTGGGGCTTTCGTGGATGCCTTAAATCGCGGTGAACCGGTTCGGCTTCCCGGCGGCGGTTCGCCAGTGCGCGATCTCCTTCATGTCGATGATCTCGCCGCCGCGTGCGAGGCGTTCAGTACATCGGTGATCCGTCACGGCACCTACAATCTCGGCGGCGGACGCAACAACGCCATTTCGATAAAGGAGTTGGTGGAACGGCTCGAGGCGGTCTCGGGGTTGCAAATGGTCCTAAATCACGAACCGCTCCCGGCACCGATTCCATTCAGATATGTCTCGGACCTTTCGTTGATCATCCAGGAACTGGACTGGGAACCAAAGATCGGGATCGAGAGCGGTCTTGGATCCTTGTTCGGCAAACAATGAAAAAGATCGTCGTTCGATGCCCTAATTGGATCGGTGACGCGGTAATGTCAATTCCCGCGCTTCGATTCCTGCGCGGGACCTATCCTGAAGCGCAGATAGTCTTGCATACGCGTAATTGGGCCGAGGGCGTTTT
>JAJNPX010000088.1 GCA_021155145.1 Acidisarcina sp.
GTAGCCGCTTGCTTCGAGGAGCATTGAGCGGATGCCGTCGGTCAGCGTTTCTGCGGTGCGTTCGAGCAATACTGGATGTTTGAGGATGCCGGCCAGCAATTCGGGGGATGTCAGTTGCTTTTTTATCTCCTTGTGGCAGCATGGTGCCGCGACGATGATCGACGCATTCGAGGTAATGCCTGTATAGAGAGCATCGTCCGTTGCGGTGTCACATGCGTGAAGCGCGATGAGGATGTCAATATCAGCCGCTTTGATATCCGCGATCGAGCCCTGGATGAAGTTCAGGCCGTCAAGATCCCCGGCCCGGGCTATCTGGTTGCAAAGATCGACGAGTTCACGGCGAGTCTCGACACCGGTCACGGAGACGGCCGAAGAAGAAAGCTGACTTCCGAAATAGTCGTACGCGGCAAAGGTCAGGTAGCCCTTGCCCGATCCCATATCGACGATGTTGATCGACGGGCAGACTTTTAGTTCCGAATTCTCGTACAGGCCCGCGAGGACCTCGACGAACTTGTTTATCTGCTTCCATTTGTCGCGCTGATTGGCGCGGATCTCGCCCTTATCGGTCGTGATGCCGAGAGCTTTTAGAAAATAGGAATTCGGGTCGATGCGATATTGCTTTTCACGATCATGCCCCTTCGCTACTGCCGTGCTAAAGGTTGGTTTGCCTTTGATCAGCCTTGACGAACGTTTGCCGATGCTCAGCTGGATGTCGCCCGTCGTAGTGAATAGATGGCCGCTGCGAAAACCTGACGTTAGGTACCTCCCGATCTGCCGTAGTGCGTCCGGTGCATTAAAGCTCCTTGCCCGGTCGCTCGTCGTCCCGCGGAACTGAAAGAGCAGGCGAACGCCCTTCTTCGTTTCTACCCGGTGGATATAAATCTTTTGCAGTGTTTCGTCATCGCCCGTATAATTGCCGATAGTGGCCTTTACGAATGTACCTTTTTCGAGGCTTTTGCCTAGTTCGTCCGTGAATTGTCGGATAGTATCTGTCACAGCGAATAGAGTTTTACGCAAAGCCGTCCGGAACGCAACGAAGGGATACGCCGCGTGAGCGCGAGCAAGGAACGAGATCGGTATGCAGGAAGCAGTTAGATCGGATGTTGGGTCGGAATATATTCAAAAGCGGCATTTTGTCGAGTCAGTCGCGTTTCTCCTAAGAGAAACGTTTGAAGGTTCACCAGACGGCCAGCCGAGCGCATATCTGGATCGCGGCGTCGGAGTGTTGAGCACTCTTAACGGGGCATCTGCTGAAGCTGTGTCGAAAGACCTTGGCGGAACGACCATCGCAGCCCAGACCGAGCATGCAAAATTCTATCTTGACCGTCTTTGCGAGTTCATCAATGGGCGAACAGAACGCGTCAACTGGGAGGACAGCTGGCTGATCGAAACTGTGAACGACGATGAGTGGGCGGCGCTTCGGTCAAGCGTGCGAAAGGCTTATGAGAATACGCTTACGTGCCTGGCCCAAGACCGCGAATGGAACGAGATGCAGGTCGGCATGGCGATCGGCCTGGTAGCTCACACTGCATATCATCTTGGTGCCATAAGGCAGTTGGCTAAATCGAATTCATCAACGGATTGAGAGGGATCGAGGACATAAATGCGATTTTTTGAAACTTCGATCGCTTCACGCGTTCTGTTATCGTTCGCAAACTCAAAGTATATCGATATCGTCTTCTGCGTTAGACAGAAGCCGAAGCGGTGATGGCGTATGAAGAACTTATTTCACCTGGCGTTTCCGGTGCATGACCTTTCGTTAGCACGGGATTTTTACGGCGGCGTACTCGGCTGTAATGAAGGCCGGAGTTCAGAGCGTTGGATCGACTTTGACCTGTACGGCCATCAGATCGTGACGCATTTGTCCGAGAACGGCTCGGGGGTGAAGACGACGAACCATGTCGATGCTGATCACGTTCCGGTGCCGCATTTTGGGATCATTTTGCCCATGGAGGAGTTCAAGGAACTGGCCAAGAAACTGAAGTCAAAAGGTGTTGAGTTCGTGATCGAACCGAAGATCCGATTCGAAGGCGAGGTCGGTGAGCAGGCGACGATGTTCTTCCTCGACCCGAGCGGGAATGCGTTGGAGTTTAAGGGCTTCAAGGATCTTTCGACGGTTTTTGCGAGGTGATCCGAGCATGTCTTCTTACCCCGAAAGAAGTGATAAGGGATAGGCACGAAAGTAAGAGGTTCGGAATGGTAAAACTGTTTACCGTCATTCTTTTTCTGGTTTCTGCGTCATGGGCTCAGGTATTCGATCGAACCGTCGCGGTGACGATCGACGATCTGCCAGTGGTCTCAACGCGGTCGGATCTGAAGACACGGCAGGAGATCACTCGGAAGCTGCTCGGGCATATAAAAAAGGCGAGAGTTCCGGCGATCGGGTTCGTTAATGAGAACAAGCTTTACTTTGACGGCGAACGGAACGAGGATCAGATCGCGCTGCTTCGGATGTGGCTCAATGCTGGGCTTGAATTGGGCAATCACACATACTCGCATCGGAGCGCCGACGCGATCAGCGTTGAAGAGTATACGAAGGACATAATTCGGGGCGAAGTGATCACGAAAGAATTGTTGAAAGCGAAGGGGCTGAAGATGCGGTATTTTCGCCACCCGTTCCTGCAGACCGGCAGCGATATGGCTGTGAAGACCGCGATCTATAGGTTTCTCGCCGAGAATGGCTACACGGTGGCACCGGTCACTTTTGATAACGCCGATTACATTTTCGCAA
>JAJNPX010000100.1 GCA_021155145.1 Acidisarcina sp.
GGCCGTCCTCAGCGGAGTAAGTGCTCGAGGTTACCTGAACTTCCTTTACCGCCTCCTGGCTCGGGGTAATGACCGCAGCCCCGCCCCAAGTCTGACTGTTCACGCTCGTACCGTCGATCTGATAGTTATTAGCTGAAACTCGCTGCCCGTTCGCGGTGATCGGCTGGGCGTTCTCGGTAGCAAAGATCCCAAGGTTCGATCCGCCAGGTCCGCTGGTATTCGGCAGCCTCACCGAATCGCCGCTTGCGCTTCTTGCCCCGGCACCAAAAACGCCCGGAGCGAGCCGGGCAAGCTCGTAGGGGTCGCGCCCGGCCTGGGGGAGCCTCAGCACTTCTTCGTTGCTGATGTTCTTCCGAATATTCGGGTCCTCGGTCTCAAGCGCCTGGTCGCTGGACTCGGCGACGACGGTCACTGTTTCGGAAATACCGCCCGTCTCGAGCACCACGTCCTGCCCTTTTATCTGTTCTGCCTGCACTCGTATATCGTCAAAGACCGCTTTCTTGAAGTCTTGCCTCTCGACCGTAACCGAATAGATACCCGGCGGCAGCGAAGAAAAGCGGTAAAATCCCTCGTCGTTCGTTATGACGGTTTGGGATTGGTTGGTGGCTTTGTTTGTGAGGGTCACATTAGCTCCCGCTACAGCAGAACCCGCCGAGTCGCTAACAACTCCCTGGACGCCGGCGCGAAACTGTGCGGTCGCACAGATCGCGAAAGCCAAAACAAACGTGACCGTGCCGAGGCACTTGAATAGACCCAAAACCATTCGCCGCATACTTTTCCTCCAAGTTTTAGTACAGAACTCGATGTGATAAACGACCTAGACGATTGGTACGGACCGCGGCTTGAACTCAGGAAGGAAGCAGGGCGTAAATCGTTTTACTAAATCGTTTTAGTGAGGACGTTATAGCACCATTGTTCGAGGAATGTCAAGCATTTTATTGATATATCGAGCACGTGAGCTGTTCCCAACGAAACATTGTCAGGAATTGGTAAGACCAATTAGGGGTAGCTACGATGATCATTTCTTGAAAATTGCATACGGGTTATGCAAACATCTCTCGATGCCCCCGCCCGCCGACAAGAAAAAGCCCGACCCCGCTCCCGGCGCCCGCGAGGGAGATCCGATCAGTTTGAAAGCGCTGGCGCGGCATTTGGGTCTTTCGCCAACTACCCTTTCACTGGTCTTGAATGAATCGCCGCAGGCGGCGTCCATTCCCGAAGAGACGAAGAAGCGGATCTTTGATGCGGCACGGGAGCTAAAATATCGGCCGAATTATTTGGCCCGATCGCTTCGCGTCCAAAAGACGAATACTGTCGGCGTGATCGTCCCCGAGCTGAGCGACGGATACTCTGCCATGGTGCTCAACGGCGTCGAGTCGGCATTGACCACCGCCGAGTACTTTTATCTGACCGCGAGTCACCTTCATAAGGAAGATCTGCTCGAAAAACTTCCGCGCGTGCTTATCGAACGTCAGGTCGAGGGGATCATTGCCGTCGATACGCCGATCAGGTTCACGCCGACGATCCCTGTGGTGAATGTCTCGGGCCACGACGCCATCGATGGGGTAACCAATGTGGTGCTCAACCATGAACACGCCGCCGAGCTCGGCATTGGACATCTGTATAACCTCGGCCACCGGCGGATCGCCGCCATAAAGGGGCAGGAGTTCAGTTCCGACACGCTCATACGGTGGGAGACGATCAACGCCGCAGCGGCGAAACGCGGAATTCCGATCGCGCCCGATCTGACCGTACAACTGCTCGGCGATTCGCCGTCGCCCGAGGTCGGTTATTCCGCTATGAAGGCCCTGCTTGCCACCGGCGAAAGGTTTACCGCCGTCTTTGCGTTCAATGATGTGTCCGCCATCGGGGCGATCAGGGCTCTCGGCGAGATGGGCCTGCGAGTGCCTTCGGACGTTTCCGTGCTCGGTTTTGACGATATTTACGCCGCTGCCTTTCATAACCCGGCCCTCACTACGATCCGTCAGCCCCTCTTCGAAATGGGCAGCATTGCGGCAAAGACCCTGCTCGAACGTTTGTCGAACGGGTCGAATGGCGACGTTCCGCGCGAGGTGAGGGTGGAGCCCACGATCATCGTCCGGCAATCTACGGCGAGGATAAGCGAGTAAGATCGGCACGGCAAGAGCAGGACACATTTCCGATGCGATCTGCCCCGTGCCAGCGGCTCGAACAGAAAGCAGTGCGTTGTCGCTGGGGTTCGCCTTCCAATCGCCTTCGTCCTTTTGTAACCTATATGATCAGGGATCAAGTTATGTCTGAATCAACGGCTATCGAATCCGTGCTGTCTGAGGAGAGGGTGTTTCCCCCGCCGCCCGAGTTTGCCGCACACGCTCACATAAAGAGTTTTGACGAATACGAGAAACTCTACGCCGAAGCGGCAGCAGACCCGGCGGCGTTCTGGGAAAGGCAGGCGAATGAACTTCACTGGTTCAGGAAATGGGACACGGTGTTGGAATGGAAGGAGCCATTTGCCAAGTGGTTCGTCGGCGGAAAGCTGAACATTTCATACAACTGCCTCGACCGGCATCTGAACACGGCCCGTAAGAACAAGGCCGCGATCATCTGGGAAGGCGAGCCCGGCGAGATCAAGACGATCACATACCTTCAGCTTCACCAGGAGGTCTCGCGATTCGCCAATGTATTGAAAAGCCTCGGCGTGGCCACGGGTGACCGCGTCGCGCTTTATATGCCGCTCGTTCCGGCCTTGGCGGTGGCGATGCTTGCGTGTGCCCGCATCGGGGCGACGCACACGGTCATCTTCGGCGGTTTCTCGGCGGATGCCATCCGCGATCGCGTCAATGACGGCCAATGCAAATTGATCATTACCGCTGATGGCGGATATCGCCGCGGCGCCGAGATCAAGCTCAAAGAGGTGGTGGACGAAGCCGTCGAACACTGTCCGACCGTAAAAGACGTGATCGTTTACCGCAGGACGGGTTCCAAGGTCACGATGCATCCCGGCCGCGATCACTGGTGGGATGAATTGACCGGCACCGTCGACGCAAATTGCCCGGCCGAGGAACTCGACGCCGAGCATCCGCTCTACATTCTCTATACATCTGGAACGACCGGAAAACCAAAGGGCATTCTCCACACGACCGGCGGTTATCTTACGCAGGTCGCCTATACGACCAAGATCATCTTCGATCTAAAGGATGAGGACATCTATTGGTGCACCGCCGATATCGGGTGGGTCACCGGACACAGCTATGTCGTGTACGGGCCGCTCGCGAATGGCGCGACCGTCTTTATGTATGAAGGGGCGCCTAACCATCCCGGCCCCGATCGTTTTTGGGATATCATCGAGCGCCACAAGATAACGATCTTTTACACGGCGCCCACCGCCATTCGCGCCTTCATAAAATGGGGCGAGCGGCATCCGCTAAAGCACGATCTTTCCAGCCTGCGGCTGCTCGGCACGGTCGGTGAGCCGATCAATCCGGAGGCGTGGATGTGGTATCACGCGGTGATCGGAAAACGCCGCTGCCCCATCGTCGACACCTGGTGGCAGACCGAAACCGGAGCCGCAATGATCTCTCCGCTGCCCGGTGCAACGCCGACCGTTCCCGGTACGGCGACGCGGCCTCTGCCCGGCATCATCGTCGATATCGTCACAAAGGCGGGAAAGCCCGTCGAGCCGGGCGAAGGCGGATATCTCGTGGTGAAACATCCGTGGCCCGCAATGCTCCGTACGCTCTGGGGCGACGATGAGCGGTACAGAGAGGCGTATTGGTCGGAGATACCGGGGATGTACTTTGCCGGCGACGGTGCCCGGCGTGACAAGCACGGGAACTACTGGATAATGGGCCGCGTCGACGATGTGATAAACGTGAGCGGCCATCGTCTCGGGACCGCCGAGGTCGAATCCGCCCTTGTTTCGCACGAGGCGGTGGCCGAGGCCGCTGTGGTCGGCCGCCCGGACGAACTCAAGGGCCAGGCGATATCAGCATTCGTCACGCTCGAGGGCGGACGCCAGGGTAACGACGACCTTAAAGACCAGCTTCGCGCCCACGTCGCACATGAGATCGGGTCGCTCGCAAAACCGGACGACATACGCTTTACGGATGCACTGCCGAAGACACGTTCGGGCAAGATCATGCGCCGCCTGCTGCGCGAAATTGCTTCAGGCAGCACTGTCGCGGGCGACGTTACGACATTGGAGGATCTTTCTGTCCTTGAGAAGCTTAGAGAAGATGAAGAATGAACTAGGACTGATACTCGCCGCCTCTGATCCTTACCCGATCCTCTTCCACGATCCACAGACGGCCTTGCAGATCTTCTTCATTTAGAAGCGGGATAATTCGTTCGGCCGCTTTGATCAATTGGTTTTTGTCCTGTCTTCGAAGGCGGAATACTACTAGTCCCGTAAGATCTTCGGGAGCGTAGGTCCGAAGGTTGGCGAAATCCAGATCGAGGGTCAGCAGGCATCGATCCTCCTCTCTGCAAACTTCCAGGATCGATTCGTCAGGTCTACCAACCAACTCCTCATCCCAAACCGTTTCAGCATTATGATTCGCCGACCTTGGTAGCTCAGCAATGTCGATCGGCAGATTTTCATCGATCTTGAATCTCACGCATGAAATGTGTCGGGTAAGTAGATCTGCGTTTCGCGAGCCAGATCGGCTGCGTAGGAAATGGCCGCTTGAATATCGAGTGCCGCGAGAGACGGATAGTTCGCGAGAATTTCCTCCGGCGTTACGCCCGCCGCCAAATTATCAAGGATGACCGAGACCATTATACGCGTACCCTTGATACACGCTTTGCCATGACATATCGACGGATCAACACTGATTCTATCTCTCCAATTCATTCCATTCCCGAGTTTACCAAAGCACCACCTGATTTGCGATACTATGTTTTTGACTTGGGAACCTATTCAACAAGATGAGTGAAAAGGATACGGTGCCAGATCTGAACCGGGAACTTGCCGAAGCGGGGCACGAGTTTTACCGCCGCGGCTGGGTGCTCGGCACCAGCGGTAATTTCAGCGCGCTGCTTGCGCGACGGCCATTGCGGATCGTCGTGACCGCGAGCGGTATGGAGAAAGGAAAGCTGGACGAAACGAACTTTCTCGAGCTCGACGACGACGCTGAGATACTTCAGGGCTTTGGCAAACCGTCCGCCGAGACTCTCATCCATCTGACGATCTATCGGTTCATGCCGAAGGCAAGATCGATCCTGCACACGCATTCCGTCTGGGGAACGATACTGTCCGATCGTTTCTTTGAGCAGGGCGCGATCGAGATCGAGGGTTACGAGATGCTCAAAGGACTCTCGGGCGTGACGACACACGAACACAAAGAAAAGGTTCCGATCGTCGAAAATTCGCAGGACTACGTCGCCCTCGCTCACGTGATCGAAAATGTCATTCGCGAGAACGATGGCATTCACGGTATTTATCTCCGCCGCCACGGCCTCTACACATGGGGCGAGACGGTCGCAGATGCGCGGCGGCAGGTCGAGATATTCGAGTTTTTGTTCGAGGTATTGGGAAGAAGTCAGGAAACAGGATCAAGGAAACAGTGAACGGACTCTATAGTGGCTCAAGACTTGAAAACCTTCCGAGATCGTATCGTTTGGCAAAAGGCCCACGAATTGGTCCTTGCTGTTTACAAATTTAGTGACGATTTTCCTAAACGAGAAGATTATTGCCTGACCTCGCAGCTACGTCGTGCCGCGATATCCATCGCTGCAAATATCGCCGAAGGCTTCAAAAAACAAAGCGTGGCCGACAAGGCTAGATTCTTGAATATCTCACAAGGGTCGCTGGAAGAAGTTCGTTATTATTTAATTTTGGCAAAAGACTTGAATTACGGAGAGACGACCGAACTCGAAGGCCGATTCGACGAGGTCGGCCGAATTCTCTATGCGTTTCGCCGATCGATCTTGAACGGCGCGAAACGATGATTTCCTGTTTCCTGCTTTCTGTATCCTGTATTCTTATACCAATGGCAATTTTGGATGTACCAAAAAAAGGGGTTCGAATGACCGATGCTTCGGAGATCGAAAGTTACCTCGCCGAAATCGGTATTGACTACGAACGCTGGGACAACATCGCCGAGCTCGGGCCCGATGCGAGCGATGACGCGATCCTCGCGTTCTATTCCGATGAGATCGAAGCCTT
>JAJNPX010000477.1 GCA_021155145.1 Acidisarcina sp.
CCTTACCGACCGAAATGTTCGCACCGGCAGTGAAGGTGCCGTCGAGGCGTTCGAGGGCGACAAGATTTCCACCGTCGTCGACCACGGCGATAACGCCGCCCGGTGCGTTATTCGTCTTTGCGTAGGCCTTGGCGCCCTCGATGACCAGCCGTGCGCCGTCGAGAGTAATGGACCTCTTTTCAAATGTTTGGGCATTCGACGACAATGCCGCGAATGTGATGACAAAAATGATCAGTGCTTGTTTCATAGTAAATTTTTGTGGGCGGCGGGACTGCTTCGGTCTGCCGCCCGGATCATTGCCCGTAAGCCTAACGGCCCGTTCGATCGAACTACTTAGCGGTGATCGTCACGCGAAGAACGTCCTTCGTGTTCGGATAGGTGAAACCGTCATTGACCAGACGGACCACGCCATTTTCCGCCTTGCCCGTGTTTGCCATTTTCTGGCGAGGTGCCTGTTCGTCGCCGATCCCGGGAGCCTGATTGACCTCCGTGCCTGCATCCCAGAGAAGAAGTTCTTCTGTGACGTCGCCGTTGAGAGGATTTCCGGCCTTGTCGAAAAGGTCGAGGGCCGTTTTGGGGGCATAGAAGAGGTCATTCGACTGGCCATACATCGCGATCAGGTTCAACTTCATCCCTTCGCTTCCTTCGAATGAGAACTCATACGAGTTTCCCGGAAGGAGCGGGCCCGGCTTATCGGCGCCTGCAGGTGTATTGAAAATTCCCATGTAGACCGAGCCGACCTTGGTCAGGAGCGACTTCGAAAGGGCCTCGGGGTTTCCGTCCTCAGCCTGGAGTTCCAGTCCAGCGCTTGCCTTGGAGCCTTCATTAAAGAACCATTGTTTCTTGTGATTGACGATAAAGAGTCCCGGTGAAAGAGCAAAGGGGTACCTCGAACCGTCGGCTGCGGCAAGGCCATCAGCGCTGCCAATATTTTCGATCTTTACAGTGAACTGGGCGCTCCGCTTTTTGCCTGCGGACACCTGTAGGACCGCGGTCGATCCGGCAAAAAGAATGGCCGCACCCGTTAGTCCTAGAACAAATCTTCTAAATATCATTCCGTATTTATCTCCGTATTCGTGAAATAGTTCTCACAGTCCTGATCGTGTCAGAACTGCGATCTCAGCCACGTTTATCACCTGTGCGGCCTGGGCTATTCCACGTTGGTCAACCGGCCGGATGTTGGAATACTTCGGCCCGTGATCGGAATTTTCAGAACGGTAAATGGACGATCAGGACCTCAATCGGGCATAAGCAGGGAATTTTGGCGTCGCAACGTCGATGCTGGAATATTGGAACGAGGCCGCGGCATAAAGGAGCGATCAGTTAAAAAAGAGGGGATCAAATAAATGAAAGGAATGGAGAACTACATTAGCTGGGCTGCACGCATCATCGTCGCGATCATATTGGCGCAGACCTTGTTCTTTAAATTTACGGGAGCGGAAGAGTCACGCTACATCTTTACCACGCTTATGGGGCCGGAATACGAAGCGGTCGGGCGGATCGGTTCGGGAATCGTTGAGCTTGTGGCGGTGGTGCTTCTGCTTATCCCGTCAACGAGCTGGCTCGGAGCACTTTTAAGCCTGGGGACGATCACCGGGGCCATTTTCAGCCATTTGACGATGCTGGGAATAGTCGTCAAGGATGACGGCGGCCTTCTCTTTGGCCTCGCGGTGGTGGTTTTCATTCTAAGCCTAATAGTGCTGTTCCTTCACCGGCGGGACATCCCCATCGTTGGGCAGATCGCCTAACAGACCTTAAACAGGAAAAGAGCCGGCGGTCGAGAGACACACCGGCTCTTTCCAGGTTGGCAGAATAGAGCTACGCGAAAACCATGTTGAGTTCGGTAGTCGGCTTGTCCGTTGCGTTCTCGACCTCGCAGATCGCTTTAACGACTGCGGGATCAAATTCACGGCCTGACCGAAAAAGCAGCGATCGAAGGGCATCCTCGGTCGAGAGCGGTTCGTCATTTCCACGGGGCCTTCGTGCAGTATCATAAGCGTCCGCAACCGAAACGATACGGGCGATAAGCGGGATCTGATCTTGGGCAAACCCGTGCGGCATTCCACTGCCATCGTAAGGCTCGAAAAGGTAGCGCAGGACGGAAGCTACGGCCTCGAGATCCGGCACGCTTTCGATGATCGCAAGCCCGTCCTCGAAGTGCTTTTCGATCAGGGCCCTTTCTTCGAGAGTGAATGCTCCATTCTTTCTGACGATGGGCTGAGGCAATCTGAACAAAGGTATTTCGTGGAGGTACGCCGCCAGACTCAGTACTTCGAAATCTGCGTGTTCCAGTTTCATCTCTTTAGCGACCGAGATCGCATGGTCGCGTGTACGCTCAGCGTGGGCTCGGGCTAGTTCGTCCTTTAGATCGAGCATGCCCGAAACAACATTCACAAATGCATCCTTTGTGGCTTTTAGCTTTCCCTGAAGACGTTCGTTGTGAAGCTGCAGGCTTCGCTGAGCCTTCATGGTCTCATAATGCTGAAGTGAACGCTTTACAGTTGCCAAGAGATCGCTGTTGATCCATGGCTTGGTAATATATTTGTAGACAATGCCCGAATTGACGGCCTCGACCAGCGTCTCCGCATCGGTGTAACCGGTCAGCATCATTCTGACGGTCTGCCGGCGCATCTCCGCGGCACGCTTTAAAAATTCCATGCCGGTCATCGCGGGCATTCGCTGGTCCGTAATGATCACGGCAAAGTCGTGGACCTGCAGCAGTTCGAGGGCTTCTGACCCGCTTGAGGCCGTTATGACCTCGTAGTGCTCCCGAAAGAGACGCTCGAGCAGCCGCAGGTTAGCCGTCTCGTCATCGACGCATAATATCCTATATCGCATAACTTTGTTCGACCTCCTTTGAAGTGGAAGAATGTGTCAGAACCGTTTGGTCGGGCGACCGATGGCTGGCAGAAACCCTTTGAGGAAGGATCACAGTAAAGGTCGTTCCGCTGCCGAAGGTGCTATCCACCTCGATGCGTCCGCCATGTTTTTCAACGATCCCAAAAGAGATCGAAAGGCCGAGGCCTGTGCCTTCACCGACCGGCTTGGTAGTAAAGAACGGGTCAAAGATGCGGGACAGGTCGGAAGGTTTTATCCCTTTTCCCGAATCAGAGATAGAGACGACGACCCTGTCGGTATCGGCGCGTGTTTCTATTCGGACCTCCCCGGTGACATTTCCGACTGCCTGGGCCGCATTAGCAAGTAGGTTCATCCAAACCTGGTTAAGCTGCGCCGAAAAGCACTCGATCGGCGGCAGATCGGCGTAGTCCCTTATCAAACGTATGTTTCCGCCGCTGAAATATCGTGAAAGGAGGCGGATGGTGGATTCGATACCTTCGTGGATATCTGCTGACTTCAATTCCGCCTCGTCCAGGCGGGAAAAGGTCCTGAGATTCTGAACGATGTCTCGGACGCGTTCCGCACCCTCTTTGCAGTCACTGATGATCGACTTGAGATCATCCGATGTCCGTTCGTAGTCGATCTGGCGCTTCATTTCCTGATAACCCTTGTTGACATCGTCCGGCAGCTGAACACTATCAAAATATGTCACGAGCTTTAGCAGGTCGTTTACCGACCCGTCGAGAAGGTCGAGATTCCCGTATAGAAATCCAACAGGATTATTCAGCTCATGGGCGATGCCGGCCGCTAGCTGGCCGATCGACGCCATTTTTTGATCCTGTACGATCTGGGCCTGCAGACGCTCGAGCTGCTGTTTGCCACGCATGAGTTCGAGGTTTCGCGCTTCGAGGTCAGCCTTGTATTTCTTTGCATTCTGGATGAGGCTTCGCCGTTCGAGAGCCCTCTGAACCGTTAGAAGCAGTACATCGTTATCGCAGGGTTTGATCAGATAATCGAAAGCTCCGAGCCTGACCGCGTCGAGCGCGCGTTGAGGCCGGTCAACGCCCGAAACAACAAGCACGGCGGTCTGCGGATAGGTCTCGATCACCTTTCTAAGCAGCTCAATGCCGGAAAGCCCGGGCATAATGATGTCCGTTATTACAAGCTCGAAATTTGAATGTCGCAGCAATTCGAAGGCATCCAGAACAGAATTAGCCTCGACACAATCGTAGGCAGAGGAGAGAAACTTACCGAAACTGCGGCGAACCACGGCAGAATCGTCGACGATCAGTATTCGTTCTCTTGGGGTCTCTGGCTGCATCGGCCCGAGGGTGTCGATCGAACCCGTTGGTACGAAGCCGGAAAGTGTTTGTTGAAGCTGCATAAGTGAGAGTCTCGAGACCGAGCCCATCCGACCGTTCCAGCCAGGGCTGAGATGGACGGGTCAGCAAACATCGTGCAAGAGCCGTGCCGCAAGGTTGCTGTATAAAGTGTCAAGGAATCTGAAGAACCGGGAAGTTCGCTCCTTAGCCGATGGGTATAATTGCCCACTCTGCGCGGGTCATTTCGGGGAATTGTGCCTCAACACGAAGCAGGATAGGTAAAAAAAGAGAGGCCGGCGTAGTGCCGACCCCTCATTTTGAATGTCATTTTCAATGGGCTAAAAGACGAACCTGAAACCGAATCGAACGCTCCTCGGAGCCTGGAACAATTGGGGCAGGTTATAACGATTATCCGTGTTTCCCGCGGTATTCGCATACTGAAGGAAGGTCGCCGAACTGATCTGTCCGTTGAAGACCGCACGAGTCAGACACCTGACCGGTGTATCGTTCGGATCCGCCGTCGGACAGCCGATCAATCCCGGAGGAAATTCACTGCGAGAGATCGTCTCCCGTCGAGAAAGCTCAGTCGCCTGATTCAATAGATTCAGGACGTTAACGTAACCGATCAAGCCGAAACGATTGTCTCGCCCAAAGCTATAGCGGTGGCTTATGCTCGCGTCGGTCTGCGAGAACATATCCGTGCGGCCAAGGTCGCCGCGTCCTGAGACGATCATTCCAGAGACAACGCCGTAACGTGCCCTCGTGGTGACCGGTGTTCCACTGCCGATCTGGTAGAAGGCGTTGAAGTCGGTCGAGTGCGACTTATTGCCCCACCAGTCGAAAGTGTAATTTCCGGCGAACTTAACGTAATGGGTCCGGTCGGTCGGCAACAGGCCGTCGTCCGGTTCTCCGTCGAGCGTGAAACCCATGAACGGCAAGTCGAAGTATCGGCTTACAGCAGGGCTATTGCGTCCGAGCCCGGATCTACGCTGTGATTCGTCAGAGCTTGCCGAACCGGCATAATTACCGAAGAGGCGGCTCCATGTATAACTGCTGTCCATCGAAAACTGGCCGAAGCGTTTTTGTACACGAGCCTCGACAGCATCATATTCACGTTTCGCTTTAACGACGGTCGCCCCCGGAATGTCATAGCGGCCGCATGCGGGTTCCGCGCAGACGCCTTCACCCGGATTCCCGATAAAGTATTGTTCATTGTCGTCGAGATCAAGGAAACCGATGTCGTCGATCGCTCGAATGATGTTCTTGTGGGTATACCGAGCTTCGAAGATGAATCCTTTGCCAAAATCGTAGGCCGTACCAAACGTAAGTTCGGCCTGCTGAAACGGTTTGATGTCAGGATCGATACGGTTATCCGATGCGAGATTTGAGGGTGTTCTCTGATCCTGGAATCTTATGAAATTGCCAAGCACGCTGGCTCGGGTATAGGAAAAGATATCCGGATTCACGACGAGAAAGTCGTATACGTCCTGCACTTCGCCTCCAAACGAACCCCGCGGAAGTTCATATTTGAAGCGGTCGAAGAACCGGCCATAGCTTCCGAAAACTTTCCATTTTCCGTTTCCAAGAATGTCGAACGCCGCGCCAAGCCTGGGAGCGAGCTTGTCAAGCCAATTGAACTTGATCCCCGGATTTCCTTCACGGAACGAGGGAACGTCCTCGCGTTCTATGCGAATGCCTAGATTGAGGGTCAAACGGTTGGATATCTGCCACGCATCCTGTGCGAATAGTGCCTCATTCTTGCTGCTGACCTTTCCACTGCGGCCCACCAATGCAAGCTGGCCGTAACCGATGACCTCGGGCCCGTCGATCGGGCAGCCGGGGATCGCGACTCGGTTAGGACGCGGACATCCATTCTGGTCGAACGTCTGAGCGCTCGGATCAACAAAGAAGTTCAGAGTTCCAAACTCTACGTTGCCCGTCGTAACATCATTGCTCAGGCCAGTATATTGGTACCCGAATCGAAATCCATGACGGCCGCCAAAGTTGTTCAGATAAACGCCCAAAGTAGCATCGAACGTGTTTCTGATCGAAATGTCCTTTGTCACAAGGCTGTTCGACTGGAATAGGCGATAACCTGCACCACCTGCCGAACAGGCAAAGTCGGTACAGGTGTAATTCGTCGATGCGGGAATGCCGTAGCTAAGGATCGCGTCGGCCGTGTTTGGATTGTCCTTGTCAAAAAAGCCCTTTTCATTCAGATAACCCCGTCCGTATCGGACATCGACAGTTAGGAACTGCGTCGGGGTCCAGAAGCCAGATACCCCAACGGTAGTGGCGGGCGTCCGGCCTCCGAATTCGCGTTGCGAATTTGGGCTGGGTGCCAAGGTGGATGAGGCCCGGGCACTGTCAAGGGTAGTAAACGCGGGCAGGATACCTCTTGTCCGGGTCGGGTTGTAGAGATAGTTCGCGCTGACCTGCAGCTTTTCATTTATCTGACCGTCAAGCCTTAGGAAGGAATAGTCGCGCGTGATATTCGACGTATATGAATTGGTCACACCGTCACCAAAACGGTAGTTTCGCGTCGAGTCGATGAACTGCGGAGAGTGAGTTCCGAAGAAGTAGAGATGCTTCTTGATGATCGGACCGCTCAGGGTGGCCGACGGGAAAAAATTCAGTGCGTCATCCCTTTGCGGGAAGATGTATCGGTTCGCGGCGGTTGGTGCGGTCGCCGTACTGGTGGAAAGAATGCGGCGCGGGCCGGCGTTCAATTCAGAAAGGTCGAATCCGGCCTCAAAGGCGCCATGAAACTCATCGGAGCCCCGCTTTGTGACCACGTTGATCACGCCGCCCGTTGCTCCGCCGTACTCTGCCTCAAAACCGTTCGATTTGATCTGGACTTCCTGGATCATCTGAAACGGAATGTTGTTGTTGTCATTCAGAGCGCCGTTGCGAAAGTTGGTGACTTCCTGGCCGTCGATCACAAATGAGTTCTCTGACCCGCTTGCCCCATCGATCTGAATTCCGCCGGCGGTAGGTTCACCGCGGACAGGTGCGGCGGCCTTGAGAGCCGACGTAAAGTTTGTACCCTTTGGAAGTTTTTCAAGGGCCTTTTCTCCAAGGTTCGTTTGGATCTTGCTTGTTGTGGCGTCGATCGTTGCGATGCCTTCCGTCGTGACGTCCACGACCGCTCCGACAGACGCGACCTTCAATTGCGTGCTTGCGTTGGCGGCACTGCCCAGCGTGACGAGCACCTCGCTCAACGTCACCTTGTCAAAATTGGTCGCTGTTACTTCTACCGTGTAGAGACCCGGCGGAACTTGTTGGATCCTGTAGTATCCTTCACCGTTCGCGGTCACCGTTCTGTTGAACGCCGAGCCACTAACGACGACCGACGCGTTCGGGACGACGGCGCCGTTAACGTCTGTTATCGTGCCCTC
The DNA here is from genome assembly GCA_021155145.1 of Acidisarcina sp. GTDB lineage: Bacteria > Acidobacteriota > Blastocatellia > Pyrinomonadales > Pyrinomonadaceae > OLB17. The sequence goes on from JAJNPX010000477.1 coordinate 7,559, forward strand.
GATCGAGCCGAAACGCTCTTGAGCATTTCCCGAGTAGGCGATGCAGAATACAGCCAGAAGCGCCAAGAAAATTGTTCTCAGACTGAACTTCATAAATACCTCGCTGTTTGAAATAGTGAGCCGAAATAGTTCGTTCAACTTTCCGTAAGTGTTCAAAATATTGAATTTACGGCGTCACTAAACTAAGCCGGCTTCACTATTTCAATGCAACGTATATGCCTAGGACGGGAGAGGCGAAAACAAAGGAGTTGGGTGCGGCCGACCGTCGAGCGAAAGCGAGAGAAGTCGTTAGATATTGCGAATTTCGGATAAAAGGAGGCTGATGGTCGATGTGACGCGCGACGACGATCATTCGAAGAATTGAATCCGTTCAATTCTTCGAAGTTCCGATGCCGGCGAAAGAACAGGTGAGCCTGGCGTTATTCATCACGCTCTCGCCGCCGCAAGGTGCCCTCAGCGTGGCGTTCTTCAAGTCGGGTAATGACTTCTTGTAGACCGGTGTCTTTCGCTGATAATAGGACGAGAAAATGATAGAGCAGATCGGCTGCCTCTTCCTGAAACGCATTCTTGTCAGAATCCTTCGCTTCAATGATGAGTTCGACGGCTTCTTCACCGACCTTTTGAGCAATCTTGTTGATACCGCGTCTGAACAGTTCGGATGTGTAGGAGCCTTCGACGGGATCAGTCTTCCGCTCATTGATGGTCGCCTCAAGTTCGAACAGGAAATCATCCCGACTGTTCTTCTCACCGAAGCACGTATCGGATCCTGTATGGCACACGGGCCCGGACGGGGTTGCCTTGATCAAAAGGGTGTCCGAGTCGCAGTCCTTTAAGATCTCGCGCACCGTCAGATGGTTTCCGCTGGTTTCGCCCTTTACCCATAAGCGGTTCCGCGATCTTGAAAAGAATGTCACCAGGCCGCTCGACATCGTTCGTTCAAACGCCTCTTCATTCATAAAGCCGAGCATCAGTACTTTCCGAGTGTTCGAATCCTGAACGATCGCAGGCACAAGGGATCCGGTGTATTTATCGAAGTCTATTTTCATGACCGATCAAAGCCTCACTGGTATGTCTTGATCGCTGAGCCACCTCTTCAGGCCCGGTATTTCGATCTCTCTGAAATGGAATACGGTGGCGGCGAGAGCTGCGTCCGCGTTGCCCGTCTTGAAGACGTCAAGAAAGTGCTCTCTCGAACCGGCACCGCCTGACGCAATGACCGGTACCGATACGACCTTTTGTACCTCGCGATAAAGCGGGAGATCGAACCCATCTTTCGTTCCGTCTGCATCCATCGACGTGAGCAATATTTCCCCGGCTCCTGCCTGTACCCCAGCCGCGGCCCAGTCGATGGCGTCGACACCGGCATTTGTCCGCCCGCCGTTCTCAAAAGCCATCCAGCGGTTACCGATACGTTTCGCGTCAATTGCGAGAACGATGCACTGTGACCCAAAGAGCTTTGCCGCTTCTGCGAGCAGGTTTGGATCCATGAGCGCGGAGGAATTTATCGACACTTTATCGGCACCTGCCTCGAGCAGGGAGCCGATGTCCGCGGTCGAACTGATGCCGCCGCCGACCGTGAACGGGATATCGATCTCCGCGGCAACGGCAGCGACCAGGCCTGTCAGGGTCTTGCGC
>JAJNPX010000141.1 GCA_021155145.1 Acidisarcina sp.
AGCTCGGTTCCGGAGCGGGCAAGGCGATGATGGCATTTATCTGGATCGCTCTGATCTATATCATCGTCGCGTTCACGGATATCACGGCCGGCACTTTCGTCTCGGGCGACGAATCGCTCGCGGGTGAAACTGGGTTCGATCCGGGCGGCGCGGTCGCCTTTGCGAGCATCGCGTACCTGCTGCTGTCGATCGTTCTTGGGCTGGTCGAGCGGTATCTTAAACCGCCACTGTGGCTGGTGACGCTGATCTTTGTACCCGCGACCTTCGCACTCTCGTATCTGGGAACGCAATTTTCCCACGTCTTTGCGCTCACCCATCTGAGCTGGTCGGTGATGATATTGGTCTATTGCGTCGCCGCTTCGCTCGTGCCGGTATGGGCACTTCTGCAGCCACGCGGATATCTCGGCGGATTCGTGCTCTACTCGGCGATCGCCGTCGGCGTGATCGGCATCTTTTTTGGCGGGTATGAGATACAGCAGCCGGCGTTCAAGTCGTTCGATGTCGGCGGAATGACGGGCATGCTCTTCCCGTTCCTGTTTGTGACGATCGCCTGCGGCGCATGTTCGGGCTTTCACGGGCTCGTCTGTTCGGGGACGACGTCAAAGCAGATCGAAAAGGAATCGCATACGCGGCCGGTCGGCTATGGGGCGATGCTCGCCGAGGGGTTTGTGGCGTTCATCGCGCTCGTGACCGTTATGATCGCCGCAAGCGAGATGCTGGTAGGGCCCGACGGGCGGGCTATTTCCGCGGGCAAGATCTACGGGAACGGTATCGGCAACTTTCTTACCCTCGTGATCGGAAAAGATAATCTTGCTTTCGCGGTCACATTCGGGGCGATGGCTTTCTCGACCTTTGTCTTCGACACGCTAGATGTTTCGATGCGTCTGGGTCGGTACATCGTGCAGGAGATATGCGGATTACCCGGACACGTGGGTGCAGTGATCGGGACGCTGGCGACGGTCGCGATCCCGTTCATGCTCATCTTTTTTGCGAGGCCGGGGTCGTACCTGGACTTCTGGACGCTGTTCGGCGCGTCAAATCAACTCCTTGCCGCTCTGACGCTGCTCTCGATCACCGTCTGGCTTCACCAGGCACGCAAGCGGATCGCTTTCACGCTGCTGCCCATGCTCTTTGTTCTGGTTGTCACGCTCTGGGCTCTAGGCTCGCTCGTTATAGGAAATTTCAGGGCTTCGAGCGGTTTCGATATAAGGCTTGTCAACGGCGTCGCCTCACTCGCACTTATCTGCCTTGCTATCTATCTTGTGATAACGGCATTTCTCAAACTCCGAAGTGAGAGCGGAGCGGGCCCGGAAGCCGAAGTCCCGGCAGTGGCGTGAGGGGTGAGATGTTTCCGAATCGAAAAACGCGTAACAGATCGGGGACAGCCCAATGGCGGAGGCAAATATGACAAACATCACCGAGATCGCTCCCGATACGTTTCGCATCAACACATTCATTCCCGAATCAAACCTCGGCTTTAGCCAGTTTCTGGTTCGCGATGAAGAGCCGCTCCTGTTTCATACGGGAATGAGGACCTTGTTCCCGACCGTACGCGAGGCCGTTTCGAAGCTGATCGATCCGGCCACGCTTCGTTGGGTCGGTTTCAGCCACTTCGAGGCCGACGAGTGCGGTTCTCTCAACGAGTGGCAAGCGATCGCCCCGGACGCGACGGCCGTAGTCAGCATGGTCGCTAAAATGGTGAGCGTTGACGATTTTGCGTCGAAGAATCCGGCGAAGGGAATGGTCGACGGCGAGGAGTTCTCGACCGGTGAACACACGTTCCGCTTCCTAGCCACGCCGCATGTTCCGCATAACTGGGAGGCGGGCCTTCTGTACGATGTATCTACCGGCGTACTGTTCTCTTCGGACATCATGCATCAGAATGGCGACGTTGCCCCACTGACATCCGACAGCGTGACGGACCGCGTTCGGCAGTCGATGCTGGAAATGCAGGCGAGCCCGCTTGCCCACTATCTGCCGTATACGCCCCGAACGGAGGCAACGCTGAAACGGGTTGCGTCGCTGAAGCCAACGACGGTGGCATCGATGCACGGATCTATCTACACTGGCGATGGCGAGCGGGCGATACTTGAATACGCCGGAGTGTTAAAGGAGGTGTTTGGCGGAGAGGCTAGCGCTCACGCATCTTGACCTCGTCCAGCGTGCGCGTTGTCGCGTCCGTCACGCTGCCGATGCCAAAGTCGCGAGCTTCTTCGAGCTGAGCGGTCGTCGCGGGGCTCAGGTATGCAGGCGGAGCGAGTTCATCCGTATCGAGTGCTCTAGAAGGACCTCGCTCCTTGTTCGAACCGTATCGCAAGACCATGAAACAGATCCCGAACAACGCGGCGAAGTAGAAGAAGGAGATGGGGACAAACTGGCCCGATGGAAGATCCGACCGCGTCAGGATCCGGATCACGACCATGAACATGAAGAAACCGATGCCCGCGATACAAGCGGTCAGCGTCATTGGGTTTGACGTCCATGCGGCTGATGCGATGTCGTCGGCAACCCGTCGGCCGCATCTGCTGCAGTAGATAAGCCCAGTCTGTAACTTTACGCCGCACCCGGAACAGAACATATCAAGCTAACCCTTGATCGGGCCGATCTTTTCCTCGAGCCAATTGGTCAGGTCATCGACGGCCTGGATGTGAACGGGCTTTCCGGTCCAGGCCTTGATCGCGAAAATAATGAGCATTATGGTCGTTACGACGGTAAATATGCCGCTGCCCGCGTTCGCAATATCCGTTACGTTCCCGATGATGCCAAGGATCGTGGTCACGATCAGAATGGCGACATGCGCCGCGAGGCCTTGTGCAGCGTGAAACCGCACCTTATTCTCCTCTTTCGGAATGACGAGAAGAAGCACAAGGCCGGCGACGAGCCCGATCGAGAACGGAATGTACGGCAGGCCGATGAGCCATTTTTCGGGAATGCCGGTCTTTGACTCTTTCCGAATGCCGGCCCGATTCATGTCGGCAAACTTTGACTGCTGATAAACGATCGGCGCCTGCCCGCCCTGAAATGCGTATGCATTGAACTGCGCCTCGGTAAACCGCTGAGTTTCTTCCTCTGTGACGCTCGGCGGACGCGTCGGGAACTCCGCCGTGCTGTATGGCGACCGGGGCGGCGAATAAGCTCCGTCGGGAGCCCTGTAAGCCTCAACGTCCGGAGCATCCTGAACCGCTGCCCTGACCTTCTCCGGATATTCCGGATCGAGCGGATTTGTGTCGAATTTTTTCGGCATGGTCAGCGCTATATTACGATAGTTCTGATCGATATGTTCAATCAATCATACTTTTGGACCTCCATGGCTTAGAACCTGACGCCGTTCCGCCTGAAAAACTTTTGGCTGGACGGACCGCGCTATACTATTAGAAACACACATAACTTGGAGGGGTATGCTAGCAAATAATTTGACAGGCGTTTGGATCGACAGCAAGAAAGCGGTCATCTCCAGGCTGCAGGGAGACGAGGCATCATTAGAAGTGCTGCAGTCCGGAATCGAGGGCAACGAACGCATCGAGGGAGAAGGCCGGCCCGAGGGCCGCTTTGGCGGGCAATTCATAGTTGACGAACAAGGCGACGAGATGCGCAGAAAGGAAGCCGAGAAGAATTTCGTGGAAGGGGTCGTCGAACAGATAAAGGACGCAGATCAACTTTTGATCATCGGCCCGGCGCATATGAAGAGTGAATTGGAAACTGCCGTCTGCAGCCTGACGCCGCCGGCACCGAATATCCGCGCCGTCGAAAGCGCTGATTCGATGACCGACAATCAGATCGCCGAATACACCCGCAACTTTTTCGGTCGTCCGGCGCCGCGACATACGGTAGCGTAGGTTCGGGCGAAGTAAAGAGAGGACACACCCGCTGATTACGCAGGTGGTTCTGACACTTCGATCCCGAGCTCTTTTAGCTGAGCCTCGTCGACCTCCCCAGGCGAGTCCATCATCAGGTCCTGTGCTGATGCTGTTTTCGGGAACGCCATGACATCGCGGATGTTCTCAGTTCCGCAGAGTATCATGCACGTGCGCTCGATACCGGCGGCGAATCCGCCGTGCGGCGGCGTACCGTATTCGAGAGCGTCGAGGAAAAAACCGAACCTTGCGCGAGCAGATTTCGGAGTCATTCCCAGAGCCTTGAAGTTCAACGCCTGAACCTCTTTCTGGTGGATACGGATCGACCCGCCGGCACATTCGTAGCCGTTGATGACCGCGTCGTAGGCTTTTGCACGCACCTGACCGAGCAGATGATGCTGCGACGGGTCGTTGACGCCCGCGCGGAAAAGTTCGAGGTCCTCGTCCATCGGCGATGTGAACGGGTGATGCGCCGCGACGTATGTGTCCGTCTCTTCATCGTGTTCGAACATCGGAAATTCGGTGACGATCAGGCATTCGTATTTGCTGCGGTCGATCAGATTCTCGCGGCGTGCGACCTCATTACGCAGCGCTCCGAGAGCGGCGGCAACGACCGGCTTTTTGCCGGCGACGATCAGCACGGCATCGCCTTCTTCGGCACCTGCAACCCTGATCAGTTCGGCGATCTTTTCTTCGCCGAGGACTTTCGCCAATGACGACGTCGGAGCCCCGTCGCTATCGCTCCCGGTTCTGACAGGAATTTTGATCCACGCGAGCGCGCCCGCGCCGTAGCGCTTTACGAATTCCTGAAGCTCGTCGGTCTGCTTTCGCGAATAATCGGCCCTGCCTTTAACGACGATCGCCTTGATCTCGCCGCCGGCTTTGAGTGTATTGGCGAACGGTGCGAAGTCGGTTTCTTTCAGGCTTTCGCTCAGGTCTCGGAGCTCCATTCCGAAGCGAAGGTCGGGCTTGTCCGAACCATATCTTTGCATCGCCTCGGCATACGTCATTCGCGGCCACTCCGCCGGAAGCTCGACGTCGATGAGTTTAAGCACGTGGTTGAACATCCCTTCCATCTCGCGATAGACCTGTTCGCGGTTTACGAAAGACATCTCCATATCGAGCTGTGTAAATTCGGGCTGGCGGTCGGCACGCAGATCTTCATCGCGGAAACAGCGGGCGATCTGGTAATACCGGTCGAGCCCCGAGATCATCGTGATCTGTTTCAAGATCTGCGGCGATTGCGGCAACGCGAAGAACTTGCCCGTGTGAATTCGCGACGGAACGATGAAATCTCGAGCGCCTTCCGGCGTCGATTTCAGCAGTATTGGCGTTTCTATCTCGAGAAAGCCGCGGCCGTCAAAGTATTCGCGGATCGCCTTTACGGCCTTCGCACGCATAATGATGTTCTGCTGCAGCTGTGGCCTTCGCAGGTCGAGATAGCGATATTTGAGCCGTGTGTCCTCGCTCGCGAGGTTCTCGCTGCCCGCGACCTCAAGCTGGAACGGCGGCACCTTCGCGTCGTTAAAGATGAGGAGTTCGCTGACCTTGACCTCAATATCACCGGTGACGAGTTTTGCGTTGTGCGTCCCTTCGGCTCGGCTCACAACCTCGCCCTTCACCGCGATCACGAACTCGCCGCGAAGATTCTTCGCCTTCGCATGCGCCTCAGGCGCCGTCTCTTCGCTCACCACCACCTGGGTAAGGCCATACCGGTCGCGAAGGTCAATAAACGTAAAAACGCCGAAATCACGCTTCTTAGCCACCCAACCCATCAACACGACCGACTCGCCTACGTGCGACTCACGCAACTCACCGCAAGTGTGCGACCGCTCCAAACTGCCTAATGTGTCCAACATAAGAATATTGCCCGCGAAATACGCGAAAAATCGCTAAAAATTGTTGAGATCCTTATTCGAATCCTTTATTTCGTCCCAGGTGCTTCGTGGTTTTACAGTTCTCTTCGAGTTGACGATCCGCTCGTAGTCAAGTTTTGGGAAACCGCCGAAGTTAACGAGAAGGGCGAGTTCGTATCCGGTCGCGTTCAGGTAGTTCAGCGTCTGTGCTCGGTGAAGGTTGACTAATCGCTCAAGAGCCTTTATCTCAATAATTATCTTCTCGTAGCAGATAAAATCAGGCTTGAAAAACTGTGTAAGTAGCGAACCTTTATATTCGAGTTGGAGTTGCGGCTGAGCGATGAAAGGAATGCCCTGAAGTCCTAGTTCGATTTGCAAACACTCTTGATACAGCGGCTCGGTGAAGCCGCAACCCTTGGTCTTATAAACCTCGAAACATGCCCCGATGATCTTATAAGCTTCTTCTCTGTAAACGATCTCCGCCATAGAAATTTTCGCGTTCTTTCGCGTATTTCGCGGGCAAACTCCCCCCAAACAAAAACGCCTTTCGATCTGCGACAGACGAAAGGCGGAACGCGGAACCTTGGGTCCTTTTGCGCTCCGAGCCTACGTATTATTGTCGTCAAATCGAACGGCGTTCATAAACCAAGGGTGATAATACAGGACGCGACGTTATTTAGGCAACTTGCTCGACGGCTTTGGCTGATAGGTGAGAACCGTCAGCAGAAAATCGGTCATCTCTTCGAAGGTGTCGACCTTGGCGATGAAATTGGCGCTGGAACGATCAAAAGATGCGAGGACGGTTGTGTCTTTGAGGTACGCGATCATCAGGTCATCGCCGTTAATCTCGTGCTTCACGCGCCAACTTACCTTTTCTTGCAAACTGCGAATTTCGGCTTCCACCGACTCATCCGGGTTCCGGTATCGTTTTCTGAACTGTTCAAAATACTCCGGAAAATACTGCCTGGAATAATTTGCAGCCATGCGGCCGATATCATGGTTGATCGAAAGTCCATCTTCTCCAATAATCGAGCCCACATGCGAATCCTTTCCTCGCCTTCGCACATATGTATATCCTGCAAGCAATCGCATATTCCCGGGTGGATTAACGCCGGCGGGGGTAACGGGAGTAGACTTTTCTTTCCTCGGATAAAGCGTACTAACCGTCAGCAATAGGTCAGCAAC
>JAJNPX010000145.1 GCA_021155145.1 Acidisarcina sp.
CTTGCTGAACAAACCGAGTGAAGCCTGAAGTCCTTTCATCGGAAACGTCAGTCCCGGCTTTGAATCATATGTACCGGTGTCCAGGTTCATATCTTCATAAAAGTTTCGGCTAGCCATCCTAATTGCCTTCGTCAGGTCAGAAGAAAGCGAAATCCCCGGCTTCGAAAGCTCTCGAATCACGGTACCGCTTCCGTCTGAGACAACGATGGCCACCTGATCCTGGTCGCCGAACACGCTCTTGATCTGGTCAATCGCCGCGAATGGCGCCAAGCTATCTACGCATCCCGACCAGTTGGTAATGAACAAAAGAACTATCTCAAGCGGCTGTGACGACCTCTCGGCGGAAATCACTTCCGCGACCTGTCCGTCAAGAAGAACGTCGAAATCGTTGCTCGTCAAAGTGGCCGTGTTAGACGCGGGTGGGACGTAAACGTCGATGTTGAGCTGATCACTTTGCTGTGCGGACACAGAAAGGACGAGCGATAATACAAGTCCCACTAGTACCGCGAAATGGCCAACCGAAGTAGATCCAGTTCCTATTCGCACTTAGCACCTCCGAAAGTCGCCGAGTATCTTCTTTAGTTCTCTACCTCAATCCGCAGTCAACTTATTCCACCGTCACCGACTTCGCCAGATTTCGCGGCTGATCGACATCGCATCCGCGGCGGACGGCGATGTGATATGAGAGAAGCTGAAGTGGCACGACCGAAAGCACCGGTCCAAGCAGATCCGACGTTTCCGGGACTTCGATCACGTGATCGGAAACCTTCGAGCTCATCGAATCACCCTCGGTAAGTACACTGATGACGATCCCGTCACGCGCCTTTACCTCGACAATGTTCGAGTGGGTCTTTTCATAGCGGAGCTCGCTGGAGGAGTTGCCGCTCTCCTTCGTATTCACTACCACAACAGGCAGCTTTTCGTCGATCAACGCATTCGGACCGTGCTTCATTTCGCCCGCGGGATACCCTTCGGCGTGTATGTAGCTGATCTCTTTCAGCTTCAAAGCTCCTTCGAGCGCGACGGGAAAATTAATGCCGCGACCGAGATAAAGAAAATCCTGGACGCGAAAGTAATCTTTAGAGAGTTCCTCGATAAGGTCGGCGTCGTTCAGCAAATGTTCGATCTTTAGCGGAAGTTCAGCAAGGTCCTGAGCAAGCCGTCTTCCGTCCTCGACAGAGACGGTGCCGCGAAGCTCGCCCAAATAAAGTGCGAACAAATAAAGTGCGATCATCTGCGCGGTAAACGCCTTGGTCGACGCCACACCGATCTCGGGTCCGGCATGAGTAAGAATCGTTCCGTCCGCTTCGCGATGGATCATCGAACCCTGAACATTGCATATGGCGAGCACCTTACAACCCGCATCCTTTGCTTCACGCATAGCGGCGATCGTGTCAGCGGTCTCGCCCGATTGTGAGATGACGACCATAAGGTCAGTTTCCTTTAGCACCGGATCGCGATACCGAAACTCTGAGGCATAATCGACCTCAACCGGCACGCGGGCAAGTTTCTCGAGCATGAATTTGCCGGCGTGACCGGCATGCCAGGACGTTCCGCAAGCTGCGATCTTGATCGAGGTGACCGAGCGAAAGTCCTCTTCCGAGATATTCATCTCGTCGAGATAGACCTTTCCGGTATCCAGCGACACACGGCCCTGGACGGTATCTCGGACGGCCCTGGGCTGTTCGTATATCTCCTTGAGCATGAAATGTTTGAACCCGCCTTTTTCCGCCATTATCGGGTCCCACGTGATACGTTGCTGCTTTGGCTCGACTATGTTGCCGTCAAAATCCGTAACGCGGACACTATCTTTTGTAAGGACGGCGATCTCCCGCTCGCCAAGATAGAAAACGTCGCGCGTGTGCTGGAGGATCGGTGGAATATCTGACGCAACGAAAAACTCACCGTCGCCCAGGCCTATCACGACCGGAGCACCTTCCCGAACGGCGATGATCGTGTCGGGCTCATCGACCGAGATTATCGAAAGTGCAAAAATGCCTCGAAGTTCCTTGACCGCCTTCCTTACCGCATTTTCGAGAGAAAGCCCTTCTGTGTCCTTGTAATGGCCGATCAAATGAGCGATCACTTCGGTATCGGTCTCGGTCTTGAACGTGCTCCCTTTCTCGGCCAGACGTTCCTTCAGAGCTATATAATTCTCTATGATCCCATTATGTACGACTACCACCTTTCCCGACTGGTCACGGTGGGGATGTGCGTTCTCCTCGGTCGGGCGACCGTGAGTTGCCCAGCGGGTATGCCCGATACCGTAGGTGCCGTCGAGTGGATGGAGCCTTATGACCTCTTCCAGATTGCGCAACTTTCCTTCGGCACGACGCAGTTCAAGATGATGTGATTCGTCCGCAACCGCGATCCCAGCCGAGTCGTACCCGCGATACTCCAGCTTTCGCAGGCCGTCAATGATCAGAGGGACCACCTGTTTATTCCCAACGTAACCTACAATTCCACACATAAAAATTATTCAGCAAACCGCCAATACCGCCTGATCGAGTTAACGTGCCTTACCCTCCTTCTTTCCCGCTGCCTTTGCCGGAACACCGACGACGAGTTCGCCTGGAGCGACGTCCTTTGTCACCACACTCCCCGCTCCGGTTGCCGCTCCGTCACCGACCGTTACAGGCGCGACCAGCATCGTATCCGACCCGATCTTCACATTATCGCCAATATGGGTCTCGTGTTTTCGGACGCCGTCGTAGTTGCAAGTGACCGTTCCTGCACCAATATTCGTGTTCTCCCCTATCGTGGCATCACCGAGATAGGAAAGGTGGTTCGCCTTCGACCCGCGGCCAAGTTTCGTCTTCTTCAGCTCCACGAAATTGCCTACCTTCGAACCGCTTTCCATGCTAGCGTTTCCACGAAGATGTGCGAACGGGCCGACCTTGCATTCATTCGCGACATCGGAGTCTACGATAACGCAGTGATCCAATATCTCGACGCCAGTTCCGATCTTCGAATTGGTTATGCGGGTGCCCGAACGGATCGTGCACCCGTCGCCGATCTCGGTGTCGCCCTCGATGGACACATTAGGGTGAACAACGGTGTCGCGCCCGATCTTGACCGATTCGCTTACATAGGCTGTCTTAGGATCGATAAACGAGACCCCGTAATCCAGCATCAGCTTTGAGACGGTTCGACGCCGGAGAAGTCGCTCGATATCCGCGAGCTGGACACGGTTGTTCACGCCTTCGATCTCTTGGGCATCACTGTGTTGAAAGATCGAAACATCCTCGCCTGCGGCCTTCAGTAGCGCGGGAACATCGGTCAAATAATACTCGCCCTGGGCGTTATTGTTTTGCACACCGGTAAGAGCCGCAAAGAGTTTTTTGGTTTCGAAGCAGTAAATACCCGCATTGATCTCACGCACCTCAAGCTCTTCTTCGCTCGCGTCCTTTTGCTCGACTATCCGATCAAAGGTC
>JAJNPX010000150.1 GCA_021155145.1 Acidisarcina sp.
ACTGGACCGGCGGTGAAAAGGTCAGGATATGGTTTGGCGGGTGTGTCGATCTCAGCGAATTTCAAGGAAGACGCGACTCGGTGCGGACCCATAAGCAGATATCGGACCACCTGATGACGAAGATCGCGGAGCTGGGCGAGCAAGATAGAAGGTGGATGGGGGAACCTTAGCTATTTCTTGCCTAGATCTACGGCCCGCTTGTACGCCGCATGAATAGCCTTTGACAGCACCGTTCGGAGCGAACCTTTTTCCATCTGATAGATGGCTTCGGCCGAGGTTCCGCCGGGCGACGTGACCATATTGCGAAGCTCTGCGGGGTGCTTGTGCGATTCCATTGCGAAGAGCACTGACCCGAGCATCGTCTGCTGGACAAGTTCTTTCGCGATCTCACGCGAAAAGCCGAGGTGAACGCCCGCGTCGGTCATCGCCTCCATCACCATAAAAATATACGTCGGCCCGGTAGCGCTCAGGCTGGTGGCCATATCGATCATATTCTCGGTCTCGACGTAGAGTTCGCTGCCGAGTGCCGAGAGCATTTTTCTGACCATCTGCCGGTGGAGATCGCCGACGGATCCCGAGCATGTCCAGACCGTCATTCCCTTACCGATCTGCGACGGCGTGTTCGGCATCGCCCTGACGATCAGATCGTTAGACAACTCGCCCGACAGTTTTTCGATCCGTGCTCCGGCGATGATCGAGACCACAAGCTGCGTTGGGCCTACGACGCCGCGGAGTTCGCTCAGGACACCATTGAGCCGCTGCGGCTTTACACAGAGGAGGACCACACCGTCGCCGGGCAGGGACATCCCGGCCTCGGCGTTATTCTCAAAGGTCTGTATGTCGTATTTTGACGATAGTTCCTCTCGTCGTTCGGCCCGCGGATGGCTCGCAACGATCTGTGAAGGTTCGACGATCTCCTGCCGCAGAAGGCCCGCGATCATTGACTCAGCCATCACGCCGCTGCCTATAAATGCGAGTCGCGTACTCGGAGGTAGTTTGGTGTCCATAAATAAAGAAGCCCAATTGAGCGGACGCCCGCACGAAGCAAGACATTCCTGGTACGGCCGAAAACGCCGCGCTTACCTCGTTCGGGCTTTTGTCGCGATCATTCGTAACTGAGTGCTTCGACGGCGTCGAGACGAGCCGCGCGCATGGCCGGATAAAGCGAACCTATTGCTCCGCCGAGAAGGCCGACGGCAAACGTGAGCAATATCACGACCGGGCTCATCTCGACCTCAAGCGTTGTCACCTGGGTCAATACGGCACGCAGGACAAAAGTCAGGACGACACCCGCAACGATGCCGAAAAAGCTGATCAGGATCGCCTCCTGCGCTATCGTCCATGCGATCTGACCGCTGCTCATCCCGAGCGACTTCATAATGCCGATCTGCCGCGTGCGTTCGGTAACGGTCGTGTACATCGTGAGCAGAATGACCAGTGCGCTGATCACGGCCGCTACGCCGATAAAAACGTTCAGGAAGACGTTCATCGCGGGGAATCCCTGCATATAAAGTTCTTCGAGTTCGCTGGTCAAAAGCATCTGATTTTCGGGAAAGCGAAGGCTGAGCCGCTCGGCTACCGATCTCGGATCGAATCCGTCGTTGATCTTAACGAGGAACGCCGACACCTTTCCGTCGCCGCCAAGCTGCTGCTGCATCGTCGCGAGCGGTATCTTGACCCGCGCACCGGCAGCGGGCTCATAGGTGCCGACAATAGTAAAATCGCGTTCGTAGAGCCGGATCTTCTGTCCGACCTTGTATTTCTTTTGGCGTTGAAAGCCGGTATCGATAACCGCTTCGTCGCCCTCCGGTGCCAGCTTTCGGCCCTCGATGATGTCGATACCGACGACACCTGCATACTCGTCAAAATCGATCCCGTCGATGAGCCGGTTGCCGGTGTTATTGTCCTCGGCCGCCACTGTGTTCTGCCCGAGAGAGACGACCGTTCTTACACCATCGACCTTTCTGATCTCGTCCTTTAGCTCGACCGGGACCCTCAGGCTCTCGGTGCCGCTCATGCCGATCGCTCCCGAGGCACGAAACATTATCTCAGCGCCGACATTTCCCTCACGCTTTCCACGCTCGCGCATCGTGCCGTTCGAGAGCCCGACCGTAAAAACGATCAGAAGCACCCCGACCGCGATACCAAGCACACTGACCATGGTACGCGCCGGACGGTGCAGCATATTAGAGAAAACGAGATTATCCATTGATCACTGTTTGGCGGTAGCGGAGTTGGTATTCGCCTGCGCGGTGGTGGCCTGTTCCTGTTTTTCCTTTTCCATCTCTTCGGGCGACCTCCAGCCGGCCTTCTTGAGCAGGTCGAGCGCAAAGCTCACGGGAACTGCCATATTCGCCGCTGTATTTTCGGTAAAGACCCCGAAGTTAACGCCGATGACCTTGCCCGACTGGCCGAAGAGCGGCGCACCGGAGCCGCCCTCGGCGGTCTTGGCGTCATGCACGATCCTGCGGGTGTCGAGATCGGTGATCGCTCCCTGGGTCGTGAGCGGCACTATCTTTTTGGATTGCGCCAGGAAATTGATCAGGTTTTGCCGCGAATTCCCAAAGCGCGCGTTTATCGATTTCGCCTCTTCATCATCCACCATGGCGAGCAGGCGGTCGGGGCCGCTCGGGTAGCCCATTGTGACGACGGTCTTGCCGACGGTCGCCACCTGGGTATCGGTCTCGAGCGGCAGGGAGGGTAAACCTTCCGGGATCGTTGCAGGGTCGATAGTGCCGACGGCGACGTCCTCGCGGCTGCCCAATTCTCTTACTTTCAGCGGAAACGGCTGCGGATAACCGGGAAAATAGATCACGAGACGTGAGACGCGTGCCCGGCCGTTATAATCCCGTATCATGTTCTTTACAAGGTCGTCCTCGGTCCAGGGCTGGAGGACGTGGCGATTCGTGACGATGTACCCGCCGCCGACATGAAAACCGGTGCCGATAAAATCGTACTCGACCTTGCTGCCCGTGCCCTCGGTCGTCAGGCCTACCGAGACGCCGGCGGGCGGCGGCTGCGAACCGTCCTCGGACGGCTGCGGCTCGTACGGATTCGATTGGGCCTGCAGATTGCCGTAGCGAAGCGGCCGGCCATTGCTGCGGTCAACAAGCTCGTAAACACCCACTATCAAGCAAACCCCGCTTCCGAAATCCACCCTCACGTTCTGGGCGAGCGATTGGGCTTTGATCAGTTCCTTGTTGGTCTGCTCGAGCGAGCCGATCTGGTCGGAGGTCTGTCCGAGCTGGCTTTCCAGACGTTGAATTACGTCGGCCTGAGCCTTCGACTGTTCGCGGGTCTTTCGAAGCTCTTCGTTGGCGGCATAGCCGAGATAGAGAACTCCGGTAATAAAGCCGATGGCCAGAACGAGGGCGATCAGTTTGGACGTCCAGGAGATCTCTCGGGAAAGCTCACGGACGAATTCGCGGAGGAAGGCCTTGGCTTCGTCCCGCTGAGGCGAGCCGGCCGCATCCAGTGCAGCCTCTTCGATGAACTGGGCAACGTGGCGGGGTTCGCGGTTCGTTTTGATCAACGAACCACGGCCTGCAAAGGCGAAGAATGCAAAGGTCGTATCGGCGGATTCCGAGCGGATCACGTCGCCATCGGTGACGGCGATGAAACGCCGGATCGGCTTGTCGTTTATCTGGAAATCGAGGGCCGGCGAGAAATTGATAACGCGGAACACACCATCGGTGTTCTCCAGCTCGAGCCAAACGACGCCTGTGTTCGGTACGTTCGTCTCGATCTGAAGATCACACGTTTCATCGGAACCAATCCGTATCCTTTCTTCCGAAAAAAACTCGGTCCGCTTTTCGGAGCCGACCGTGATGTGAATAATGATGCCTGTCGCCATTTACCAAGCGTGAAACCACTCGCGCTCAAACCGCCATTTTAACATAACCCGACTCTCTTCGATGCAATAACTCATTGGTTCGTGGCAAAATTAAAAGATGGCGGAGAAGAAGTTCATCACAGATCGCGAGCAACTTGAAAAACTGGCCCCGATGTTGAAAGCGCCGATAAAACGGCAGGTCTTTGTCTGTACGGGAAAGTCGTGTTCGCAGGTCGGCGGCCAGGAGGTGATGGCCGAATTTGGGAGGATCCTGCAGGAAAAAGGCATCCGTCAGGGCAAAGACTCGAAAGGCCGCAACCCGTTGGGCGAGATATTGCTGACCGAATGCGGATCGATCGGATTTTGCACTATCGGAACGGCGGTGATGGTCTATCCCGACGGCATTTTATATGGCCAGGTGATGCCGGAGGACGTACCCGAGATAATCGAAAAACACATTGAAAAAGGCGAGACCGTGGAACGCCTCGCCCTGATGAAACTGCCCGTCTAGGCTGCCTACTTTGTGGCGACGACCTCAAGATACTCGCTCATGGCATGGGTAGTACCATCGGTCCTGGTATTATTTTCCGACCATAGTCTGATCATGTCGTTCGTGAACGCCTCGTGATTCTCTTCACCCATAGCCTTGAGAGCCATAACGGTCGGCCCGAAGAATCGCTTGAATGTCCCGACAACCTTCTCCGGGCCGAATTCGAAGACCATATCGGCCATCTGCGGGGTGATCTTGAGGTCAGAGACCTTGTCGCCGAGTCGTGCCTTAACTTCTTCCGGCACTCCCCATAAAACGGGCGCGGGCATCGGCGGCGGCGGGACGTATTTGCCGCCAAGTTTGAACATCTGGCCGGCAAATCCTGTCGGCGTCCAGTTTGCCATCGCGATCCGCCCGCCAGGTTTGCAGACACGGACAAGCTCGGACGCTACGACCTCAGGCCTCGGTGCGAACATCGCTCCGAACATCGTCATCACGAGGTCGAACGAATCGTCCGCGTAAGGCATATCTTCCGCGTCGCCCTGTTCGAATTTGATCTCAAGGCCCTCGGCCGCGGCACGGTTCTTTGCTGCGTCGACCAGGTTCTCGGCGATGTCGATGCCCGTCACATCGGCGCCTTTTCTGGCGGCAATGATCGCAATATTGCCGCTCCCGCAGGCAACATCCAAAACCTTCATTCCCGGCTTTATGTCCAGCCGCTCGACGAACGCCTCGGCGGTCGACTCGATCCCTTTGGCGATCTCGGCGAAGTCTCCCGCTTCCCACGTGGTCTTAAGTTTCGACTTCAGGGTCTCCATATCCGGAGACGGTGCAGTGCTCATAAAAATACATCCTCCGCTTTTGTAAGACGAGAATATATCACCGAATGGGACAAATGCGGCGAGAAATATTTTTCGGGTTTGAGGCCGCATATCAACGATCTTTCGAGGCCGAAATGAAATAGGCGAGCAGCCGGTCGGGCCGTGGCTCCAATACTTCGTCCTGAATAAATCCAGTCAGCTTATCGCCCGAGATACGGAAGGAGACCTTTACGGACTTGCTCTTTATACCCAGTTTGGACGGAGCTTCAAGTGCGAAGGTGCCAGCGACCGATCCATCCGACAGCCGCAGATCGGTCAGTTGCCGTGGATCGGAATCGTCAAGCGAAAGGAACAGTCCG